>CAYUVJ010000056.1:3226-9960 GCA_964447955.1 uncultured Gemmatimonadota bacterium | reverse complement strand
GACGTCATGGACGCCCGATTCCAGCAGCCGCCCCAGGGTCGCCTCGTCGGGAGCGTTGAAGACCATGATGCGTACCTGGGAGTTGGACTCGACCGCCTCGTCGTTCAGGAGGGAGAGGACAGCCGGGTCGAGTCCGCCATCGGTGCCGGCCAGCATCGGGAAGTCGACGGCCACGATGCCGAAGACGAGCTGGGCGACCAGGCGGTCGAAGGCTTCCCAGTGTGGAGCCCGCACCAGGTAGGTTGGGCCGTCCTGGATATGTTCGCGCAACTGGGCTTCGAGCTCTGCGTCGGCCGAGAAGAGCAGCGTCGGATTGGAAAGGATCATGAAACAATAGTACGAAACCGTTACTCCAGGCGTCAACTGCGTCCGCCGGGTCTGGTCGACAGGTTCAATCCGCGGAAAAGGAGTGCGGACGTCGGATCAAGGGCGCGGGGAGACCGGACCGGTCCAGCGGTCGAGTACCGGATGGAGCAGGGCCACCCACCCGGCGGCGGCCAGGAAGGCCAACAGGGTCCCCAGCGGCATACCCAGGCGGGGATAGAGGAGGATCACCAACCCGGCGAAGACCAGGATGTTGGTCGAAGCGAAGAGCATGACCTTGCCGGTGGCTCGGGCAAGACCGGGACCGCCGGAGATCGTGAGGATGACCATGGTGGTCAGCATGACGGCCGGGAAGGTGGCCAGCAGACCGGTCCAGTAGCTGCCGATGAAACGGGCCAGCAGGACGGTGGCCGCGACGACACCGCCGGCGAAAACTCCCCGTACGACCAGATCGGCCGCGGTCCGGAACAGGGGTCGGCCGGGCAGTTCGGGGATACCGGCCCGGTACTCGAGGCTGCTCCAGGCGACCAGGGTGACCACCAGGTAGAGGACCACTCCCAACCCGAAATGCTCTATCCGCAGACCCTCGGCCGCCCAGGCGAGCACCAACCAGGCACCTAGGGAGACCGGCAGGGCCAGGTGCAGCCCCCGCGGGACGGTCACGATGAAGAGGAACAGGAAGACCGAGTTGATGAGCATCCCGACCGGTACGGCGCGGGCGGCCGCCACGGCGAACGAGGGGTCCTGCACCAGGCTCACGAAGACGAGCGAGACGAGCAGCTTGGAAGGGAGATTGGCCACCAGACCGCCGATGCGGCTTCCCAGTCGTTCGGCCAGTCGGGTGGCCCCGGCGATCCAGATCCCCGAGACCAGGAAGGAGAGCGCGACCTGGAGCAGGAAGGCGGCCGGCGGTCCCGCGGTCTCATTCACGGGCGCGTACCGTCAGCAGCATGGCCTCCAGGATGGCTGCTCCCAGGAGCAGCCAGACGGTGGCCCGCAGGAAGAAGGCCAGCGCCCAGACCGGATCGGCCAGGCTGTCGAACCAGAGCAGACCGAGTTGGAAAGCGGTGGCCTGCAGGGCGGCCGCCGCCCCGGTGATGACGGCCGGGATCTCGATCCAGGCATGGGGCATCAGGAAGACCAGCAGGGCCCGGGTACCGCCCAGGCGTTCCAGACCGACCCCGGTGTTGACTCCGGCGGCGAGCAGCAGCAGCAGACTCAGGGGCGGCAGATAACAGGCGACCACGACGAGCCCCACGGTCACGGCGTTGACCGCCCAGATGAGCAGGGCGATCCGACGCAGGGCGCGCGGGTTCCGTTCGACCCAGCTCAGCACGCGCGCGACGACCCAGCGTCCCCAGGCCGCCGCCCAGCGCACATCCCGGCGTTCCGCCAGCATGCCCAGGGCCAGACCGGCCGCGAAAAGGAGCGCGGCGGCGGCGATTGCCAGGGGGTCCATGGGTCCCCAGACGAAGCGCCAAGGTCGGCCGATCCACCAGGTCAAGGACAGCAAACGGATCTCCCTCGGCAGAAAAAGTGCTCGTCACCCCACGCCATCCCCCCTAATATGGGGTCCGACAATGGCCGGACACACCAGCCGCTCCCGTCACGGCTTCCCTTGGGGGAAGCCGTTTTGTATCCGCCTCCCCTCCGCTGGACCGGCGGGTCCGGACAAAGGGGGGCGATCTACGGCCAGACTTCGGCCGGGTTAACGGCAGGGCGAAGACGAACTATCTGAGCACAGAGGCGATCGCGGAGCTCACCAGCGAACTCCGTCATCTGAAGTACGTCCGGCGACCGGAGATCAGCAAGGCCATCCAGACCGCCCGGGCCCACGGTGACCTGGCGGAGAACGCTGAGTACGACGCGGCCAAGGAAGAGCAGCAGCATCTGGAATGGCGTATCACCCAGCTCCAGGAGACTCTGGCCACGGCCCGTCCGCTGGAAGATGCCGACATCGCCACCGACGCCTGCTATCTGGGCGCGACGGTGACCCTGGAGGACCTGGAAGACGGGACCGAGGAGGTCTACGTCCTGGTCGCTACGCCCGAGGCCGACCCACGGCGCGGCAAGTTGAGTGTGGAGAGTCCCATCGGCCGGGGCCTGCTCGGCCGCAAGGTGGGGGATGAAGTGGCCATCGTGATCCCCGCCGGAAAGGTACGCTTCCGCATCCTCGATGTGAGCCGCTGACCGAACCGAACCACGATCCCCTTCAACGACTTACGAAGACAGGCAGGGCGGGTTGGGTTTGACCTCCCGGCGGCCCCGGCCTAACTTACCTCTATCTATAGCCCTCTCCGAGTAGGGCCAGGCCGGGGACGACTCCCCGGCGGGCGGAAGCGACGACTTCCTGCCTTATCGGAACCCGCCTCTGGCATCAGCGCCCGGGGCACTACCTCATCGCCTCAACGAACTCACCTTGGCGTAGCGTAGGGAGGGTATTCCCGTGGCAGCGCGTGTTCGTGTCGTCATCATGGGAGCCGCCGGCAGGGACTTCCACAATTTCAACTGTGTCTACCGGGACAACGAGCAGTTCGAGGTGGTGGCCTTCACCGCCACCCAGATCCCGGACATCGAGGGCCGCCTCTACCCGGCCGAACTGGCCGGTAAGCTCTATCCGAAGGGCATCCCCATCCTGGCCGAGGAAGAACTCACCACCATCATCGCCGAACAGGCGATCGACCAGGTGGTCTTCTCCTACAGCGACGTCTCGCACGAATACGTGGGACACATCGCCGCAGTGGTCAATGCGGCCGGGGCCGACTTCGTCCTGCTGGGCACCGCCGGGACCATGCTCAAGGCCAAAGTGCCGGTGGTGGCCGTCTGTGCGGTCCGGACCGGCTGCGGCAAGAGCCAGACCACCCGCCGGGTGGCCAAACTCCTGCAGGCGGCCGGCAAGAAGGTGGTGGCCATCCGTCATCCCATGCCTTACGGCGACCTGGTCAAGCAGGCCGTCCAGCGGTTCGAGACCCTGGAGGATCTGAAGAAGCACGATTGCACGATCGAGGAGATGGAAGAGTACGAACCGCACATCGTCAACGACATCGTGGTCTATGCCGGGGTCGACTACCACCGGATCCTGGAAGAGGCCCAGCAGGAGGCCGACATCATCCTCTGGGACGGGGGCAACAACGACACCCCCTTCTACCAGCCCGACCTGCACATCGTCGTGGCCGACCCGCACCGTCCCGGGCACGAACTGACCTACTACCCGGGTGAGACGAACCTGCGGATGGCGGACGTGGTGATCATCAACAAGGAGACCACGGCCGACTACGAGGACACGATGTTGGTCCGGTCGAACGTCAAGGAGGTCAATCCCGACGCGATCATCATCGACGCGGCCTCCCCGATCTTCGTCGAGGACCCGGAAGTCATCGAAGGTCGGCGGGTGCTGGTGGTCGAGGACGGGCCCACCCTGACCCATGGCGGGATGACCTACGGCGCTGGCGTGGTCGCCGCCGACCGCTACGGAGCGGTCGAACGGGTCGATCCGCGTCCCTTCGCGGTCGAGAGCATCGCCGAGACCTTCGAGAAGTACCCGGAGATCGGCATCCTGCTCCCGGCGATGGGCTACGGTTCCGAGCAGATGAAGGACCTGGAAGCGACGATCGCCGCGAGCGATGCGGAGGCGGTCATCATCGGGACCCCGATCGACCTCCGACGGGTCATCAAGATCGACAAGCCCTCGGTCCGGGTGACTTATGAGCTGCAGGAGATCGGTACTCCCGACCTGAGTATGGTGCTCAAGAAGTACCTGGGGGTCTGAGATGGGCGCCGAGGATGGGATCCTGGTGGTCGCCCTGGGCGGCAACGCCATCACCCGGGAACAGGACACCGGCACGATCCCCGAACAGTTCGAGAACACCCTGATGAGCCTGGCGCCCGTCGCCGACCTGATCGCCGACGGGCGTAGGGTGGTGCTCACCCACGGCAACGGACCCCAGGTGGGCAACTACCTGATCCGGGTCGAGCATACCAGTCACGAAGTGCCTTTTCTGCCGCTGCAGATCATCGTGGCCGACCTGCAGGGAGGCATGGGGTATATGATCCAGCAGGTCCTGCGGGGTCTGCTGCTCGACCGGGGAGCGGAGAAGACGGTCACCATGGTGCTCAGCCAGATGGTGGTCGACCCCGACGACCCTTCCCTGACCGACCCGACCAAGTTCGTGGGCCCGTTCTACACCGAGGAGGAGGCCCATAACCTGGCCGCCGAGCGGGGCTGGACGGTCAAGAAGGACAGCAACCGCGGGTGGCGCCGGGTCGTCGCCTCACCGAAGGTCACCGAGCTGGTCGAGGCGGACGTGGTCCGTACCCTGCTCGAAGCCGGGATGGTGGTCATCGCCGCCGGCGGAGGGGGGATCCCGGTCCGACGTGAGCCCGACGGTCATCTGACCGGCATCGACGGGGTGATCGACAAGGACCGGGCTTCGGCCGTCCTGGGTAACGGGATCGGAGCCGATGACCTGCTCATCCTGACCAGTGTCCCCTGTGTCTCCCTGGACTTCGGGACACCGCAGCAGCGCGGCCTCGACCGTATGACGGTGGTCGAGGCGCGGCAGTACATGGCGGAGGGACAGTTCCCCGCCGGCAGTATGGGTCCCAAGATCGAAGCGGCCATACGGTTCCTGGAGAACGGGGGCCGGCGGGTGTACATAGGTTTGCTCGATCGGGCGGCCGATATCCTGGCCCGCCGCAGCGGGACCCTTATCGAAGCTTAGGACCTCTCCCGGCCGGTCCCCATCCGGGTGCCGGCCGGGTGGTCCCTATGCGGCCCTCTATCGATCACGGGGCCGACAGGAGGAACCTGCCGATGTCACTCAAAGCCGGTCTCTATGTGGACGCGGCCAATCTCTATCGTAAAGACGGCCCGTCCATCAACTATCGGGTACTCAAGGAGTGCGTCACCAGTGAACGGGAACTGCTCCGCAGCAACGCCTATGTCACGGTCGATCCGGAGAATCCCAAACCGGTCAAGGGTTTCATCAGTGCGCTCCGGGACATCGGGTTCAAGGTGATCGAGAAGGAGTGGACCCGCTCGTCCGACGGTCGCGTCAAAGCGAATATGGACATGGAACTGGCCGTCGACATGCTCACCCAGGCGGAGAACCTGGACGTGATCGTCCTGGCTTCCGGTGATTCCGATTTCGTCCGCCTGGTGCGGGCGGTCCAGAACCGGGGCAAACGGGTGGAAGTGATCGCTTTCCAGGACCGCATCGGCTTCGATCTGATCAGGGAAGCGGACGCCTTCACCGCGCTCGAGTCGCTCGAAGAGATCTTCATGTCGGAGCCCGACCCACCGCAGCCGCTCTCCAACCAGACGCCCGCGCTGGAGAAACCGGCCCGGACGGAGGAGCGCGGCCGGTTCTTCCGACGTTGACCACGACAACCCGGAAAGGGATGCAGCGATGAAGGTCCATGAATTCCAAGCGAAGGAAGTCCTTCGCCGGTACGGTGTGACCGTTCCCGAGAGTCGGGTGGCCACCACGCCCGAAGAGGCGGCGGAAGCGGCCCGGGCCCTCGGCGGCGGCACGGTGGTGGTGAAGGCCCAGATCCATGCCGGCGGTCGAGGCAAGGGGGGAGGGGTCAAAGTCGTCAAGGGGCCCGAGGAGGCCCAGGCGGCGGCCGCAGCCATGCTCGGCCGGCCCCTGATCACCCACCAGACCGGTCCGGAGGGACAGATCGTCCGCCGGGTACTGATCGAGGCGGGAGTCGATATCGCCGCTGAACTCTATGCCGGCATCGTGCTCGACCGTTCGGCCGAGCAGCCGGTGTTCATGGCCTCGGCCGAGGGGGGGGTGGAGATCGAGGAGGTCGCTGCCCACGCCCCGGAGAAGATCATCAAGGCCTGGTTCGATACCGACCGGGGATTGCTCCCCTTCCAGGCTCGCGAACTCGCCTTCGGCATCGGTCTTAAGGGCAAGCAGGCCGGCAACGCCGCCCGGTTCTTCATGGCGCTGTCCAAGGCCTATCTGGAGACCGATGCCAGCCTGGCCGAGATCAACCCCCTGGTGGTCACCGGGGCCGGTGAGGTGATCGCGCTCGACGCCAAGATGAACTTCGATGACAACGCGCTGGGGCGTCATGCCGATATCCAGGCCTACCACGACTCGGACGAGGAGGCACCGCTCGAGGTCGAAGCCCACCAGTACGATCTCAACTACATCAAGCTGGATGGGAACATCGGCTGCATGGTCAACGGGGCGGGACTGGCCATGGCCACCATGGACCTGATCAAGGCGGCCGGGGGCGAACCGGCCAACTTCCTGGATGTGGGCGGAGCGGCCAATGTGGATACCGTCGCCAACGGCTTCCGCATCCTGATGAGCGATGGGAACGTCAAGGCGGTCCTGATCAACATCTTCGGCGGGATCGTGCGCTGTGACGTGGTCGCCCAGGGCATCGTCGAG
>CAYUVJ010000056.1:0-3216 GCA_964447955.1 uncultured Gemmatimonadota bacterium | reverse complement strand
CGGCTGGAAGGGACCAACGCCGAGGAGGGCGGTCGTATCCTCCAGGCCTCCGGCCTCGATTTCGGGGTCGCCGAGAACTTCAAGGACGCGGCCGAGAAGGCCGTCGCCACCCTCAAGGGATAGGAGCCCAGCCATGAGCATCCTGGTCGACAAAGACACCCGGCTCCTCGTACAGGGTATCACGGGGGGCGAAGGCACCTTCCACACCGAACAGATGATCGCCTACGGTACCCCGGTGGTCGCCGGAGTCACTCCCGGCAAGGGGGGGACGGAACACCTGGGCGTGCCGGTATACGACACGGTCGCGGCCGCGGTCGAGGCGACCGGCGCCAACGCCAGCGTCATCTTCGTACCGCCGGCCTTTGCCGCCGATGCGGTCATGGAGTCGGCGGCAGCGGGTCTCACGCTCATCGTCTGCATCACCGAGGGTATACCGGCGCTGGACATGGCCAAGGCCAAGAAGGTGGTGCAGGAGAAGAGCAGCCGGCTGGTCGGACCCAATTGCCCGGGTGTGATCACTCCGGGGGAGGCGAAGGTCGGCATCATGCCCGGATTCATCCACCGCCCCGGCCGAATCGGCATCCTGAGCCGCAGCGGCACACTGACCTACGAAGCGGTCGGTCAACTGGTGGAGATCGGGATGGGGCAGTCCACTGCGGTGGGGATCGGGGGCGACCCGATCATCGGCTCCACCTTCGTGGACCTGCTGGCCCTCTTCGCCGAGGACGACGGGACCGACGGGGTGGTCCTGATCGGGGAGATCGGCGGCAACGCCGAACAGGAGGCGGCCGCCTGGATCAAGGACAACCTGAAGAAGCCGGTGGTCTCATTCATCGCCGGCCAGACGGCCCCTCCGGGACGCCGGATGGGTCACGCCGGAGCCATCATCAGCGGCGGCGGAGGGACGGCGGCTGAGAAGATGGATGCCCTGAGGGACGCCGGTGTGCACGTCTGTGCCAGCCCGGCTGAGATCGGACGGAAGATGGCGGAGGTCTCAGTGTCCTGACACAGGACACTCATCTGACGATGGGGGAGAAGATGGAACTGACCTGCATGCTGATCAAACCGGACGGGGTGGCCGAAGGGCATGTCGGTGAGATCGTGTCCCGGATCGAGCAGGAGGGCTTCGCGGTACGCGGACTGCGCCTGCTGCGCCTGACCCGGACGGAGGCCGAGGCGTTCTATGCGATCCACGCCGGCCGGCCCTTCTTCGAGGAACTGGTGACCTATATGACCGGCGGTCCCATCGTCGCACTGGCACTGGAGCGGGAGGACGCCGTCGCCCATCTGCGTAAGATCATCGGGGCCACCGACCCGGCCCAGGCCGAACCGGGGACGATCCGGGCGCTCTTCGGCCGGGACATCGGGGTGAACACGGTCCATGGCTCCGATTCGATGGAGAACGGGCGCCGCGAAGTGCTCTTCTACTTCCCCGAGCGGGAGATGGCCGGTCTGGGAGCAGGCCTCTAGGAGGCCGTCGGCCCGACCCGGGTCACATGCGTCGGGTCCGCCCGCACGGTTGATGGGGCTGGGCGGCCCCGTATATTGAGGGGTTCTGTCGTCCGGAGGGGATGATGTCGGCGCTGGAGCGGGCTTTCACCATCGATCTGCGCGGCCTCAAGGACGGCCGTCACGATCGTTCTCTGACGGTCCCGGGGCACCTCCTGGAGCTGCCCGCCGATCTGCTCGTGGTGGACGGGGAGGTGGCGCTCGAGCTGGAGGTCTCGGTCACGGGCACCCTCATCCGGGCCCGTGGAACCGTCCGGGCCGAGGCCGGCTTGACCTGCGGACGCTGTCTGGAACCCTTTCGTGAGAATATCACGGCCGAGGTCGACATCGTGCTCCGCAGTGGGAAGAAGGGGATCCGTATGGAGGACGAGGACGAGACGGCCCCTTTCATCGGAGACAACTGGGTGGCCCTCGACGCCCCGGTCCGGGAAGCGCTCATCCTGGGTGTCCCGATGAGACCCCTCTGTGGTCCCGAATGCCGCGGGCTCTGCCCGCAGTGCGGCGAGAACCTTAACCTGTCGACCTGTTCCTGTCGTCCGGAGCCGGCCGATGCCCGCTGGGAGGCACTGCGCTCCCTGCTTGATGAGAAAGAGGAGGATTGACTCCGATGGCCGTACCCAAGAGAAGGACCTCGGTCGCGCGCAAGGGGAAGCGGCGCAGCCACCACAGTGTGGAAACCCCTTCCCTCGGCAAGTGTGACCACTGCGGTCAGCCCAAACTGGCTCACCGGGCCTGCCCCAACTGCGGTTACTACAGGGGACGGCAGGTCATCTTCCCGCGCGAGGTTTGACCGTCACGTTACGGGACCCCGCCGCATGATCCGGATCGCCGTAGACGCGATGGGGGGTGACCACGCCCCCGAACGCATCGTCGAGGGCGCCGTCGAGGCGGCCGCCACGGGTGCCGGCCGGTTCGAGGTCGTGCTGGTCGGCGACGCTGATTCACTTCACCAGGACTATGAGCGCAAGCTCCACGGTCTGCCTATCCGGGTCGTCCACGCGGCCGAGACGGTCGCGATGGACGAGTCCCCGGCCGACGCCATCCGCCGCAAGAAGGACTCCTCCATCGCGGTCGCGATGCGTCTCCACCGGGCCGGCGAGGTGGACGCGGTGGTCTCGGCCGGCAACACCGGAGCGGCCATGAGTTCCGCCCTGCTTACCCTGGGTCGGCTGCCCGGTGTCTCCCGCCCGGCCATCGCCACCGTGTTCCCCTCCGAAGCCGGGACGACCCTGCTGCTGGACGTGGGGGCCAATCCCGATTGCCGGCCCCACAACCTGCTCGAGTTCGGCATCATGGGCAGCCTCTACGCCGAACATGTCTTCGGTATCGAACAGCCCCGGGTCGGTCTGGTCTCCAACGGTGAGGAGATGGGCAAGGGGACCGAGGCGGTGGTCGAAGGTCACCGACTACTGATGGAGTCGGGACTCCGTTTCGTCGGGAACATCCAAGGCCGGGACATCCTGAAGGGGGATGTGAACGTCGCGGTCTGCGACGGTTTCACCGGGAACGTCCTGCTCAAGTTCGCCGAAGGCATCGTCAGCCTGCTGACCGCCAGGATCAATCGCGGTCTGGTCCGTAGTCCGCTCGCCCGGGTGGGTACTCTGTTCATGGCCCCGGTCTTCCGTCAGCTGAAGAAGGAGCTGGACTACGAGGAGTTCGGAGGTGCGCCGCTGCTGGGCATCGACGGGATCGTGATCATCTGCCATG
>CAYUVJ010000055.1:0-10124 GCA_964447955.1 uncultured Gemmatimonadota bacterium | reverse complement strand
GTACCTTCGAGGACCGGTTCGGCAACCTGACCGGAAACATGGGCTTCAGTCACCGCCTGCGTCCCTGGCTCAACCTGCTGGCTTCGGTCAGTCGTGGGTTCCGGGCCCCCAACTTCAACGACACGGTGGTATTGAAGGCCAGCAACTATGGTGTGGATGCGCCCAGTCCCGGTCTGCTGGCCGAGACCTCGACCAATTACGAACTGGGCGCCAAGCTGGAGTGGGACCGTTCCGACATCGAGACCTTCCTCTTCTACACCGCCCTCGAGGACATCATCGATCGGCGTCCCGGGACCTACCTGGGTATGAGCTGGCTGGACGAGGACGAGGACGGGATCCAGGACCCCGAGGAGCCCCTGATCAACGTCAAGGACAACATCGGGCAGGGTTACATCACCGGGGCCGAACTCCAGGGCCGCTTGGTCCTGGACGAGACCTGGACCCTGCGCGGCAACGCCTTCTACACCTACGGCCAGGCGACCTCGGCCGACGAACCGATGAGCCGCATCCCCCCGCTGATGGGTCTGTTGGGCCTGCAATGGCGCCGAGACGGAACCCTTGCCGAGATCTTCGTGCGGGGGGCCGGTGCCCAGCACCGGCTCTCGGCCCGGGACGAGGACGACACCCGGATCGACCCCGGGGGCACCCCCGGCTGGTCCGACTGGAACCTGCGGGGGAGCCGCTCCTTCGGCCCGGTACGGGTGGACCTGACCCTGGGCAACATCTTCGACCACGCCTACAAGGAGCATGGTTCGGGGGTCTACAACCCGGGGCGTTATCTCGTGCTCAGCTTCAACCTCACCGGATCGACTCCCTGAACGGAGTACCGGCCGGGTCCGATGAATCCGCCTCGACGAGGACGGTGACCGGCCGGGACTTCGATTTTCCTGATTTACCATCCTTCTTAGGAAGGCGTAGTATCTTCCGGTCGGTCGGTCTGTCGGTCGGTCCTGGACCGAGTCAACCCCAGGGGTCGGAATGGTACAGCGACGCTGGAAAAAACTGGGTGAGATCCTCATCTCCCAGAACCTCATCACCAACCGCCAATTGGCCCAGGGACTCGAGGAACACCAGCGTACCGGTGTGAGTCTGGGAGCGGTGCTGGTGGACCTGGGCTACATCAGCCAGGACGACCTCACCGCGGTACTGGGTGAGCAGATCCAGCTCAGCCAGCGTAAGCCTCTGGGGGAGATCCTCCTCGAACAAGGGCTGCTGACCTCGGAGAAGCTGGAAAAGGGTCTCACGGAACATCGGCAGAGCGGCGAACAGCTCGGGCGATGCCTGACGCGTCTTGGCTTCATGAGCGAGGATAAGCTGGTCGGCGTGCTCTCCGCTCAGCTGGACGTACAGCACGTCATGCTCGAGCATTACGTGTTCGACCCCGGGCTCCTCAAGGTCATCCCGGAGGAGATGCAGCGGCAGTACACCGTCATCCCACTGTACATGTCCAACGGCGTGCTGACGGTGGCCATGGCCGATCCGTCCAACCTGCGCGCTATCGACATCTTAAAATTCAAGACCGGCAAGGACATCGAGCCGGTTATCGCTTCCGAGAAGAGCATCCGGGCGGCCATCGAGCGCAACCACGCCACCGACCTGGCCAAGATGAGCGAAATCCTGGCCGAGATGGACAGTCACAACCTGGACGTCGTCAAGGACATCGAGGAGATGGAGCAGGTCACCGCCGAAGAGGGCGCCCAGGTAGTGAAGATCGTCAACGCCATCATCAGCCAGGCGATCCTCGAACGGGCCTCGGACATACATCTGGAACCAATGGTCAATCACCTGCGCCTTCGTTATCGCATCGACGGGGAGCTGGTGGAGCGCAATCCCATCCCCCTGGTCCTTCGCTCCCAGGTCACTTCCCGGCTCAAGATCATGTCCGGGATGGACATCGCGGAACGACGCCGGCCGCAGGATGGCCGATTCCAGCTCCGCCATGAAGGGCGGATGATCGATATACGGATCTCGACCTTCCCGACGATCACCCGGAACCGCGGAGTCAACGAGAAGGTCGTGATGCGGGTCCTGGATCCCGAGTCGAGCAAGATCCAGCTGAAAGACATCGGATTCGCACCCGAGATGTTGAAGCGGTTCCAGGAATTGATCCTGCGTCCCACCGGGATCATCCTGGTCACCGGACCCACCGGCAGCGGGAAGAGCACCGTCCTCTACTGTGCCCTCCAGAAGATCCATGACATCTCCTGCAACATCGTCACGATGGAGGATCCGGTGGAGTACTACATCGACGGCATCAGCCAGGCCCAGATCAATACCCGGGCCGGTTTCACTTTCGCCGCTGGCATGCGGGCCATCCTGCGGCAGGATCCCGATGTCCTGATGGTCGGGGAGATGAGGGACAAGGAGACCTGTGAGATGGCCATCCAGGCCGCGTTGACCGGCCATCTCGTACTGTCGACCCTTCATACCAACGAGGCCGCGGCCGCCTATACCCGCCTCATGGACATGGGGATCGAGCCCTATCTGCTCACCTCCACCATCATCGGCGTCCTGGCCATGCGCCTGCTCCGACGGCTCTGCGAGAACTGCCGGGAGGAGTATGTCCCCTTGCCCGAGGTTCTGCAGCGGTGCGGCCTGCCCGAAGGTACTGTCCTCTTCAGGCCCAAGGGATGCCGGAAGTGTCAGGATCTGGGGTACAAGGGACGCATCGGGGTGTTCGAACTGCTCGTACCGGACGAGACGACCAACCAGATGGTGCTGCGTAATGCCTCGACCGATGAGATCCGTGCTCATGCCCGCGCACAGCGCATGAGCGGGTCACTCCGCGGCGACGGTCTGCAGAAGGCCGTCAGCGGGATCACATCCCTCGAAGAGGTCCTGGCCACTACTCCCGGGGAGTGAATCCGTCAGAGGATCCCGGAACCTTCCCGGTCCCACTTCTTCTCGGTCTCACCAACCTCCAGTATCCGCGGGGACCAGGCCGTGATCATCCGTACGAAGGCAGCGGTGAGTTCAGGATCGGAGTCGGTGCCCGAACCGGCACTGATGACCCGGACGATCTCCTCTTCCGGGATCGGCCCCTGATGGGGCCGTCGCGTACGCATGGCATCGTACGTGTCACAGAGATGCACGAGTTGGGCGATCCGATGCGGACGTCGGTCATAGTGCAGGGTCGGGTACCCTCCCCCGTCCCACCGGATGTGGTGTTCATGGGCCGCGATGATGGATAGTTCCAGGTCGCTGCCCGAGCGCAGCAGGATCCGCGCCCCCTCCTGGGGATGTCGGCGGACGATCTCCCACTCCTCGTCCGTGAGCTTGCCCGGCTTGTTCAGGATCTCGAGTGGGACGGCCACCTTACCCATATCGTGGAGCAGAGCGGCCTCCCCGATCGTCCTCACCTGCTGCGAGCCGAGGTGCAGGAACTCGCCCAGAGCCATCGCCAGCATCGAGGTGTTGATGGAATGGATGGTGCTGTACTGGTCGACGTCCTTGAGGGAGACGAGCGGGACCAGGACCTTCCGGGTGTAGCGCATGGCGGTCGACAGCGTCTGGACCACGGCCCGGGCCAAGGTCGCCGAGACCCGACCCTTCATCAGGGCCTCTTCCTGGAGCCAGTCGACCTTGTCGGCTTCGGCTGCGATATCGAACGGGGTGATACGCTCTTCCGTCTCCTCCGTCTCGAGGAGCCCGAACCGGATGTGCTCGGATTGGATCGGCACCGCCTGGAGTGCGGCGGGAGGGCGGCTGAGATAGTGGGCCGCTTTGTCCATGAAGGACTGGAACTCGCGGCGATCCACTCCACGGTCGATCTCGATACGCTGGAGACCGCGACGGGCCAGGTGACGACCAAGCGTCCAGTTGCGCATCTCCGGCAGGGTACCGTCCTGATAGACCACATCCTCATCGAGCAGAGAGAACCGGGGAGCCGGATCTTCCAGCAGGAGTTCCTCGAGGGCGTCCGCGGCCTCTTCCAGCACCCGCTCGCGGACCGGGTGGCCTTCGGCGTAGAGAGCCATCGTCGAGAAGGCGTTCGCCAGCCGGTTCAGGAACCGGACCGGGCGGTTCATGCCGACCTCGCGGCGGAACGGACCACGGCCCGGATCTGGGGGTCGGGAGAGACTTGAGCTCTCTCCAGCACAGGTCGGGCGCGGGGGTGGTCACGCCAGACGCGGGTGATGGCGGCCAGGGATTCGAGCATGACCGCCGACTTGGGGGCCAGATCGTACCAGAACAGGAACTTGCGGACCCAGATAAGGGAGCACAGGGCCTCGAGGACTTCGGAGGTTCGCGTAGCAGTGAGGGCGCGGATGGTCAGGATCCGAAGCCGGACCGACAGGTGCTCATCCTTGAGCATCGCGATGAGGATGGGGACCGCCTCCGGCGGACATCTCTGAGCGGCAGCCGTCAATCCCTGCTCCATGACCAGTGGATCCGGATCATCGAGCGCCCTCAGGATGATCGGCCGCCGATTGCGTCCATGCTTCAGGGCGACGAAGAAGCCCTCCCGTCTTACCCGAGAGTCGGTATGGGTCAGATAGGGTTCCGGAGAGAAGTCTGTCGGGAGTTCGCCGCAGCACCCCAGCAGGCTCAGCAGGTTGCGGAGCTGGTACCAGCGGGTGGTCTCGAGTCGCTCCATGACCAGAGGACCGATCTCAGGACCGATCTGTCCCAGACGTTCGAGCAGCGTGAGCCGTTCGAGACGGGATTCCGATTCGAGGAGACTGTCCAGCATCGGACCGGCCGAATCGACCCAGATCCGTCCGATCATCCGGTCCAGGCTCGGATAATCCACCGGCCTGTGCCGGAGCAGATGACCGACGGTCTCCTTCCGGTCCACCCGGCGCCAGAGGGCTTCGATGGATGCCGGGGCCTCCGGAGCATCGTCCAGGAGTCCCATCAGTCCGCCGGCCGAACCGTTCTCTATCAGGGAGGCTGTCGCCTTCAGAGTAGGTGGTGCGACCTCATCCAGTTCCAGACTGATCTGGACGATCCGCTCCGGGTCGGGGTCCTCACTCCAGTCGAACTCGATCGCCATGTCACCGGCCAGCTCGTGGGCCGCATGGAGAGTCTGTTCGTAATCGTCCGGTGTGGGGTTGTCGATGTCCCAACCCATCCCCATGCGTTGCAGGATCGCGGCCAGTTCCTCATCTGATCCCGGATCGTCGACGACCTTTTCGTCCGGGTCGGTCAGCACCGCCAGTTTGACGAGCAGTTGCATCAGGGCCTCGCTGGCCCCGCTCTTCTGGCCGTTCTCGCCGGCTTCTATGATCTTCAGGATGGCCTCTTCGACGGCTCCTTCCGTGGCACTCTGACGGTAGGACTCGGGCAGGCTGTTCACCAACTGTCTGAGGGTGCCGGGTTCCATCCCGACCACCAGGCGTGAGATCCCCTCGAACAAGTCGGTCGAATCGGCGGATCCACCCCGCTGGAGCAATTCGGTCAGCCTGGGCAGTTCCACCTCGGAGACCCGCTTCTCCAGCTGCTGCAGCGCCTCGTGGGCGGCTGCTTCACCTGTCCAAGAGTCCTCCGGTTCCTCCTGGATTTCCTGCGCCAGGGCCAGGGACTCGAAGGCGATGCGCTCCACACGGATGTGGGGCCAGCGTTCGAGCTGGTCATTCCGGCTGTCCCCGAGGGCATGCGCAGTCGGTCCAGGCACGACGGTAAGGGCGGAGAGCAGTTCGGAGAGCTCATCCGGGGACACTCCCAAATGGAAGGTCAGACCGAAGAGCAGATGCCGATAACAGCGGGAAGCCAGGCCGCGGAAGAGGATGTGTTCGGGGTCGGTCGCCACCTCGTCGACCTCGAGGTGGTTGGGTTCTATATGGATCGTCAGGTTCTTCCGCCCGGAGAGGCAGGTCTCCAGCCGCTCCACAGTGGTGGCCGCGGCATCCCGTACTACGGGATGACCAGAGGGATAGATCCCCAGCCTCTGTACCGCCCTGGCCAGTTCGACCAGGAATGCCTGGACTTCCGGCGGCATGCGTGCCCCTGACGGACGTTCACCTGTGCACTCGCTGACGAGAGGGAAGCGATTCTAGCAGGTCGGAAGGCCGATCAGCAACACCTTGTCAGCGACCGATACGCCCGGCCAGTTCCTCGCCGTAGGCAGTTATCCGGCGGGAGGTCTCCTCCAGCAGGGTCGGTGCGATGCGGTCCGGGACCGGTCACTGTCGGGACGTCCACGATCGGAGGTCATCGCTCACCTCCCCCCATCCACCCGCGGCAGGGGCTCTGGCAGTTCCGCCAGCAGCCAGGCCATCACCGCCATGGCGGCGGTACCGTCGGCCAGCAGGCCGGGATCGACGTTGGAGACCACGTCTTCGTAGCTGTGGTGGTAGTCGAAGTACCTGCTCACATCGGGCCAGAGACCGAGCGCCGGTACGCCTGACTGGGCCAGTGGCCCGATGTCGGAACCCCCGGATCCACCCACCCGCAGCTGCCGGGCTCCCAATGGAGCGAGCAGGGCAATCACCTCACGCAGCAGGTCCTGGCCCTCCCGGGTGGTGTTGCCGGCACTGAAGCCGATAAGAGGGCCGGCCCCGCTGTCCGACTCGATGGCCGCGACGTGAGGCTCCTGCCCGTGGGCCTCGGCGTACCCCAGTCCCCCCCGCAGACCGCCGTTCTCCTCACTGGCGAAGAGCACCACGCGGATGGTCCGGCGGGGACGCAGTCCCAGGCGGAGTAGGATGCGGGCCGTTTCCATCGCCTGGATACAGCCGGCGCCGTCGTCATGGGCCCCGGTGCCGAAGTCCCAGGAGTCTAAGTGCCCTCCGATGACCACCACTTCCTCGGGCCGCTCGCGCCCGACGATCTCCCCGATCACGTTGGCCCCGGGCACATCCGGCAGGGTCCGGGCACCCAGACGCAGGTGGACCCGGAGCGTGGTCCCGGTCGAGGCGAGCCGGTGCAGCGCATCGGCTTCGGCCATGCTCAGCGCCACCGCCGGTATCCGGGGCACCCCTTCGGTGTAGCTGGTGACGCCGGTGTGCAGGTTGGTGAGTACACCGGTGCCCACCGATCGGACCAGGCAGGCGACCGCACCGCGGGCAGCTGCCGTCGAAGGACCCCGACTGCGGTAGGCAACCGCTTCGCTGTAACCGCCCAGTCCCGGGAGGCCCGGTCGCCCTCCGAACCGGAGAGCCGCGGTCCGATACCGTCGCAGAGGGCGGAGAGTTTCTGATACTGCCGGCCTTCGGTGCGGACCGCCTGGATGATGCGGCGGACGGTGGGCTCGTACTCAGCCAGTGGGGAGGGTCCTTCTTCGCGACTGCAGCCGGAGAGGGTCAAGGTGAACAGTGCGAGCATCGTCGGACCGCGGAGCGCGGTCCGGGCCGTGGGACGGGACATCACGACCTCCTGTCGGGGTGGGTGACGGCGTCGCGGATGGTAACCCAGTACCGGGTGACGTGTCACCCTCCCGTCTTCGTGATCAGCGAGCCACCGGTTCGCCGGCCAGCCGGAGGGTCGAGAGGATGATCAGTACCGCCCCGGTGATGCTGAGCAGGGCCGGCACCTCTCCGAAGACGACCAGCCCCCAGAAGGCGGCAAAGACGATCTGCAGATATCCGATCGAGGTGGCCCGGCCGGCCTTTTCCAGCACCAGCCCCCGGGTCAGATAGACCTGGCCCAGGTAGGTGGCCACTCCGGTGGCGGCCAGCAGTCCCAGTTCGGCCGGCGTGGGGACACGGAACCTGGACAGTACGGTCGGGACGGCCGCCACGGTCGAGAAGAGGGCGAAATTGAAAACGATAACCATGGGGTCTTCGGTCGCCCGCAGGACCCGGATGGTGACATAGGCCGCCGCACTGCAGACCGCGCCGGTCAGGGCCACACCGACCGCATAGGGGTCGAGCGCCGATCCCAGCCCCTGGAAGAGGAAGGTCGGACGGGCCACCAGCACTACCCCGACCAGGCTCAACAGGGAGAGACCGAGCGCTCCCAGCCCTATCGCCTCCCCGAGGATCACCGCCGCCAGTATGGCGGTGAAGACCGGGTTGGTGAACTGCAGCACGGTGGCATCGGCCAGGGGAAGATGGATGACGGCGTAATAGAAACAGCTCAGGGCACTGAACCCGAAGAGGCTGCGGACCAGCAGGAGTCCCCGGCGCTTCCCCCAGATCGGGACACCGCGTCGGGTCAGCCAGACCCAGCTCAGCAGCGAGACTCCGATCGACCGGAAGAGGACCACTTCCTGGGTCGGCAGGGTCCGCCCGGCCGTTTTGACCAGCAGACTCATCAGACTGAAGAAGAAGGCCGAGGCGACCATGTAGCGCAGCCCCAGCGGGTAGCGGCGGTATCCGGAAGTCATCCTGCCAATGAATGCCCTCCGGTCTCCGACTGCACGGACCATCTTGAGGCTGTCGCGTGGCGCCGGGCCGGTTATACTCCCCGCCTCGTCATCAGCGGGACCGGCCGTACCGGCCTCCCCGCCGGACCGTCCTCAGCCGAGGAGTCGTCATGCGCATCACAGTCTGTGAACTGGGTGACCGGCCCGTCGACATCGCGCAGGACTGGGAACGACTGGTCGAACATGTCCAGACGACCGGCAGCGAGTTTGTCCTGCTGCCCGAGATGCCGTTCCACGACTGGTTCGCCCGGACCCGTCCGGCCGTACCCGAGGTCTGGCATGAGGCGGTGAACGCCCATGACCGCTGGCTCGGGCGGCTGGAGGAGCTGGCACCGGCGGTGGTCGGTGGAACCCGACCGGTCAACCGGGAAGGACGCCGGCACAACGAGGGGTTCAGGTGGGATGCGGACGGGGGATATCTGGCGGTCCATCACAAGTACTACCTGCCGGACGAAGAGGGCTTCTGGGAGGCTTCCTGGTATCAGCGCGGCAACGGAGACTTCAAGGTCTTCCCGGCCGGAGCGGCGACCGCCGGCTACCTCATCTGTACCGATCTGTGGTTCCTGGAGCGGGCCCGCGAGTACGGACGGCAGGGTGCCCACCTGCTGCTCGTGCCTCGGGCCACACCGACGGTGACGACCGACAAGTGGCTGGCCGGTGGTCGAACGGCCGCCGTGGTCTCGGGCGCCTGGAGTCTATCCTCCAACCGACGCTGCGCCGAGGGCCCCGGCGGCGGGATGGGCGGGACCGGCTGGATCGTGGATCCCGATGGAAAGGTGCTGGGGGTGACCAGCGAGGCCGAGCCCTTCCTGACCCGGGAGGTCGACCTGACCGCGGCCGAGACCGCTCGCATGACCTATCCCCGATACGTGGCGGAGTGATCCCCCGGCTCGAGACCATGCCCAGGATCGGACAGGACTACAGCGTCTCCAGTTCGTCCACCAGTCCGGCCACCAGATCGAAGCCCCCCTGCCAGAAGGCGGCCTCGGTCATATCGATGTCCGCCTCGGCCAGGATGTCGGTGGGGCGCGCAGCTCCCCCATGGGCGAGCAGTCGCAGATAACCTGGTTTGAAGGTCTCCCCTTCCTCCCGGAAACGCTGGTAGAGGCTCAGGACGAGCAGTTGACCGAAGCTGTAGGCATAGCAGTAGAAAGGGGTGTGGTAGATGTGGGGGATGGTGAGCCACTCCAGCCGGAAACCTTCATCGAGGTCCAAGCTGTCGCCGAACTGCTCCCGCAGGTTCTCCAGGTAGATCCGTTGCAGGTCCTCCGGGGAACGGTCGGCCAGCACCGCCCGGTGGGCCTCGATCTCGAACAGGGTGAAATAGGCCTGCCGCATGACGGTGGCATAGATGTCGTCGAGTGCCCCGGCCAGTAGTTCACGGCGGACCAGCGGGTCCTTCTCGGAGGCCAGCAGGTGATCGGTGACCAGCATCTCCCCGAAGACCGAGGCGGTCTCGGCCAGCGGCAGGACCGGGTGCTGGGTCAGCACCGAGTGTCCGGCGGCCAGCATGCTGTGAACGGCGTGACCGAGTTCATGGGCCAGGGTGGCCGCATCCCGGACCTCACCGGTCCAATTGAGAAGCAGCCACGGCGTCTGTTCCGGAAGCACCGTCATGCAGAAGGCCCCACCCTGCTTGCCCTTGCGGACCTCGCTGTCGATGTGGCGCTCGGCGAAGACCCGTCCGGCCAGTTCGGACAGGCGGGGATCGAAGCGACCGAAGACGTCCAGCACCATGGCCACCGACTCCGCGTAATCGACCTGGCGCGGGGAGGCGGCCAGCGGAGCGTATATGTCGTAGCGACGCAGCCGGTCG
>CAYUVJ010000054.1:626-10154 GCA_964447955.1 uncultured Gemmatimonadota bacterium | reverse complement strand
CAGCCTGACCGGTGCTCAGGCCGGGATCGTCACCGACGGGGTCTGGGGCCAGGCCCGGCTTACCGGTGTCGATCCGACGATCTTGCAGGAGCTGGTGTCCGCCGGGACCATCCCGGTAGTGGCCGGCTTCCAGGGGGACCACCAGGGGCGGACGACCACCCTGGGACGCGGGGGGAGCGACCTGTCCGCCGTGGCCCTGGGAGCGGCCCTGGAGGCGCCGGTGGTCATCTTCACCGACGTGGACGGGGTCTACACGGCCGATCCCCGGCTGGTGGCCGATGCGCGCCGCCTGCCGGTGCTCTCCTATGAGGACGCCGCCCTGCTCTCCTACCGGGGGGCCAAGGTGCTCCATCCCCGGGCGGCCGAGATGGCCCTGGGATATCGAGTCGAGGTGACCGTGACCCGGCCGCCCGAGGCGACGGCGGGGACCCTGATCACCGACGCCGGACGGGCCGCCCAGCGCACCCGGGAGGTCGCCGAGCCGCTGGTGGTGGGCGGGGTGACCGCCCAGTCGGACCGGGTCCAGCTGACCCTGGAGGTCGGAGACCCAGGCGCTCCGGCCGTAGGGGACCTCACTTCTCTCTTCGACGGACTGGCCACCGCGGGGATCAGCCTCGACCTGATCGACGTGGGCGGCGACCACGTCCGGTTCACTGTGGATGCCGCCGACCGGGCCGCGGCCCGGAAGGTGCTGACGGCTCTCGGCATAGGGTTCCGGGAACGGGAGGGATGCGCCAAGGTGAGCGTGGTCGGTGGCGGCATGCACGGCCGCCCGGGAGTGATGGCCCGGGTGGTGCGGGCTCTGCAGTCGGCCGGAGTGCCCATCCTGCAGAGCGCCGACGCCCACAACGTCATCTCCTGCCTGGTGCCGGGTGAACAGGAACACGAGGCGGTGCGGTCCCTGCATCGGGAGTTCTTCGGGACCGGCTGAACGCCGGTCGGACCGGACGCTCCGCTCAGCCGGAGGGGGTCACTCGGAGAGCAGCAGGACCAGGTCCATGACGTTGGTCATGGTCGGCCCGGTCCGGATCAGGTCGCCGGTAGCCTCCAGGAAGGGATAGGCATCGTGCCGCTCCAGGTGGTCGGTGGCTTCCATCCCCTCTGCCCGGCCGCGAGCCACCGTCCCTCCGTCCACCAGACCGCCAGCCGCATCGGTCGGACCGTCGGTACCGTCGGTGCCTCCGGAGAGCAGGACCAACCCTTCGCTCCCCTCCAGTTCGAGGGCGGAGGCGAGCGCGAGTTCCTGATTCCGCCCCCCCCTGCCCGGTGAGGGCCCCAGCGTCACCGTCGTCTCCCCGCCACAGATCAGGCAGAAGGGCGGCTTGGCCATCGCGCCGGTCGCACTCGACTCCTTGAGCATCCCGGCCAGCCGGGCGCCGACCTCCGCGGCCTCCCCCTCCAGGATGGTGGTCACCACCCGGGGGCGCAGCCTCAGGGACCGGGCCCGGTCGGCGGCCGCTTCGACCGCCAGCCGGCTGTTGCCGACCAGCAGGGTGCGGTGCCGGTCCCAGCCCTCCTCCCCCGGCTTGGGGGTCTCGGGGACCTCGCCCCGCACGCCCCGCTCCAGATGCTCCCGGACCGGGACGGGCACGTCGTCCCAGACCCCACGGTCCTTCAGGACACCGACTGCGTCGGCGAAGGTGCTCGGATCGGGTACGGTGGGGCCCGAGGCGATGCTGGGGAGCGGGTCACCGATCACATCGCTCAGGACCAGGGCGATGACCCGGGCGGGAGATGCGGCGCGGGCCAGCTGGCCTCCCTTGACCCGGGAGATGTGCTTGCGCACGACGTTGATCTCGTGGATGGGGGCGCCGGAACCGATGAGCACATCGAAGATCCGGCAGGCGTCCTCGAGGACGATCTCCTCGGGGTAGGCGTCGAGCAGGGCGCTGCCCCCTCCGGAGATAAGGATGAATGCCAGGTCTTCCGGTCCCAGTCCTTCCAGTAGATCCAGGATCTCGGCGGTCGCGTCCAGTCCGGCCTGGTCCGGGATGGGATGGCCGGCTTCCCGCAGCTGTATGCGGTCCAGTTCACAGCCGTGCCCATATTTCACCGACACCACCCCACCCTCCAGCCGGTCCTCCAGCACCTCTTCGAGGGCGCGGGCCATCGGCGCGGTCGCCTTGCCCGCCCCGACCACCACCACCCGACCCAGGCCACTCAGGTCGAGTTCGATGACCGGAGCGGCCTCCTTCAGGCCCAGTCCCAGCTGGACCCCGTAGACCCCCTGCACCCGCAGGATGGTGCCCTGCAGCTGCAGCGCCCGACGGATGAGCTGATGAGGATGGGCGGCATCGAGCGCGGCCGAGAAGACATCCAGCGCCCGGGCCCGGAGGTCACTGATCGACATGTCCGTACCTTACCGGCGGCCCTCTGACGGGTCAACGGCCGCCCATCGACCGCCTGTCGGACAGGGGCCGGGCACAGACCGACCGCGGGCTGCAACAATCGACATGGGAAGACCGTATTGACTCTATGGTCAGTATATTGTACTTATGAGTCATATTATTGACCGGCCGGTCATTCCGGCCCCATGCAGCACGACCCGGGCAGGAGCAGCCAGCATGAGCACCCGCCGCGCCGAACGACAGGAATGGCAGCGCCGCTATATCCAGGAGCGGTCCATGAACGTCTTCGCTGCTTCCGGTTACCACGGCACGACCATGGAGCAGGTAGCCGAGGCGGCCGAGGTCTCCAAGGGTACCCTCTACAACTATTTCCGCAGCAAAGAGGAACTTTTCGCCAGCATCATCGAACAGGGGGTCGAAGGACTGTTCCAGATGGTGGACGAGGTCGTCGCCGGCGGCGGCTCCATACAGGAGATGACCCGCCGGCTGGTCCTGCACTTCTTCGAGTTCTTCGAATCGGGTCTGGGCATGCACCGCATCCTGCTGGCCGAGACCGACCGGTTCGGTACGGCCCACCAGAAGACCCTCCGGGAACTGATGAAATCGAGGCGGCAGGCCTTCGTCGAGCGGGTCGCCGGACTCATCCAGATGGGGCAGGAGCGGGGTGTGATCCGACCGGGGGACCCGGTCCGGGCCGCCTCGGTGGTCATCAATATCCTGTTCTCTGAGATCATGCTCGATGCCATGCGCGGTCACGAGGCCCACTATTCTGAAGGGGCTGATGAGATCACGGACTACATCCTGGGAGCGCTCGGCGTCCAGGCCGACGCCCAGCACACCCCGACCGTCGAAGGGGATCCGTCATGAAGCAAAGTGTCGAACGATCCATCCTCCGTCAGGCCGCTCTGCTGGCCGCCCTGACGGCGGTCCTGGGCCTGGTGCTTCTCCCCCCCCGACCGGTGCAGGCGCAGCCCGCCTCCCCGGCAACGCTGCGGGTGCTGACCCTGGAGGACGCCATCTCGCTGGCCGAGGAGCTGAACCCCGCCCTGCTGGCGGCCCGGGAGCAGCTCAAGGCGGCCAAGGGGGCGGTCTGGGGCGCCACCGGACGCATGCTGCCCAGCATCCAGTTCAGCGGCATGTGGAACTTCCTGGAGAAGATCCAGGTCATCCCCAACCCCTTCGCGCCGGGGACCACCCTGGAGCTCGACTTCACCCAGGACTACTCCGGCGGGGTCAACGTCGGCCTGCCGGTCTTCTCCTGGGGGTCGGTCCGGGCCGGCCTGCAGGACGCCCGGACCGCCGAGGAGTCCGTGCGCACCGATATCGAGAGCACCCGCAGCGACATCGTCCTGCAGGTCACCCGGGCCTATTACGGGGTGCTGCTGGCCGAACGGGGGCTCCAGGTGGCACGCGACGCCCTGGCCCAGGCCGAACGCCAGGAACAGATCGCGGCCGAAAGGCTCTCGCAGGGGGCGGTCAGCGAGTTCGACCACCTGCGGGCCCGGGTCCAGGTGGCCAACCTGCGTCCGGGGGTGGCCCGGGCGGAGTCGGGGCTGCATGGAGCTCGGATCGGGCTGAACCTGGCCCTGGGGCTGGAACCCGACGAGGAGGTGCGGCTGAGCGGGGACCTGACCTACCAGCCCGTCACCCTCGACCTGGAGATGCTCAAAGCGGAAGCCCAAGCCAACCGGGCCGAGATCCGTACCGCCCGGCTCTCCGAACAGCGGGCCGACCTGGCGGTATCGATGGCCCGGGCCAGTCGGCTGCCCAACCTCGCCATCAGCGGCCAGTACGGGTTCCGGGCGGACAACGCCCTGCTCTCCCAACGTTTCAGTGACAGTTACGCCGCCAACATGATGCTGGCCATCCCCATCTTCGACGGCTTCGCGGCCCGGAGCCGAACCGCCCAGGCCCGGGCCGGGCGCCAGCAGGCCAAGATCATGATCGAGCAGACCCGCCGCAGCATCGAGGCCGAGGTGGAACAGGCTTACCAGGACCTGCTGGCGGCCGAACAGTCCTACCTGGCCCAGGCCGACAACGTCACCCAGGCCGAGCGGGCCCTGGAGATCGCGCAGGTCTCCTACGAGAACGAGATGATGACGAGCGTGGAGCTCATGGACAGCCAACTGGCGCTGACCGTGGCCCGCCAGAACCACTACCAGTCGCTCTACGACTACCGGATCGCCCTGGCCCGTATCGAGCGGGCCATCGGCCGCCCGGTGTCTTTCTGAGGGTATCGAGATGACCGCAACCGACCGTTGCACCAAGACCATCGACCAGACCCGCCGTCATCGCAGCGGAGTCTGGTGCCTGCCGATCCTGGCGCTGGTCCTGCTGGGAGGCTGCAGCGCAGGGAGTGATGACGAGGCTGTCGCGGGCGTCGCGGTAGAGACCGCGGCGGTCGTCACCGGCGCCATCGAGCAGACCTTCGAACTGACCGGCGACGTCGAAGCCGCCAACTCGGTCCGTCTTTTCGGACAGATCCCTGACCGGCTGGTCGAGGTCCGGGTGGACGTCGGGGACGTCGTCCGGGCGGGACAGGTGCTGGCCCGTATCCGCGATGATGCTCCCCAGGCCGGGGTCGAGCAGATCGAAGCCAACCTGCGGGCCGCCCGGGCCAACCTGGCCAGCCTGCAGGACGAGCTGGAGCGCAGCCGCCGGCTCAACGCCGCCGGGGCGATGGCCAACCAGACCCTGGAGAGTCTGCAGACCCGTACCCAGGGGGCCCAGTCCCAGGTGGAGCAGCTCGAGGCCGCCCTGAACCAGGCCCGCGCCTCGCTGAACAACGCGGTGATCACCGCCCCCTTCGATGGGGTGATCGCCGAGCGCTACCTGGAAGCGGGCGATATGGCCGGACCCGGAATCCCGGCCTTCCGGCTGGTCTCGACCAGCCGGGTGAAGATCGAGACCGAGGTCTCCCAGGAGTGGCTGGGACAGGTCCGGATCGGCCTGCCGGCCCGGGTCCGGGTATCGGCCTGGCCGGGTGAGGTGTTCGCCGGTCAGGTGACCAGTGTCGCCCCCGTTCTCGACCCCATGACCCGCATGTCGGCGATCGAGATCGCCGTGGCCAACCGGGCGGGACGGCTCAGGCCCGGCATGTTCGCCGAGGTCACCATGGTGGTCACCGAAACCGATGAGGCGCTCCTGCTCCCCCTCGACGGAGTGCTGGACGAATACCGGTACGTGGCCTACGGAGCAGGTGCCCAGCGGGACCAGGACGGCGGCATCGAAGCCCGGGTCTTCGTGGTAGTGGACGGCACGGCCAATCTCCGCGAGGTGCGGCTGGGCATCATCGGCACCGAGTCCGTACAGGTCCTGGAAGGTCTGGTCCCCGGTGAGCAGGTCGTGACGGTCGGCAAGTACCAGCTGGTGGACGGAGCCGCGGTCCGGGTGCAGAACATCGACCTTCCGGGACCGACGGGAGGTGTCCGATGAACCTGCCCGCTCTCTCGGTGAAGCGGGCCGTGACCTTCAGCATGGTCTTCATCGCGGTCACGGCCTTCGGGATCCTGGGCATGCAGCTGTTGCCCCTCGACCTGTTCCCCGACATCACCTTCCCGGTGGCGGCCATCATCAGTGACTACCCCGGGGCCAGCCCGGAGGACGTGGAATCGCTGGTGACCCGGCCGATCGAGGAAGCGGTGGCCAGTGTGGCCGGGATCGAGAACATCACCAGCGAATCGCGTCAGGGGAACAGCTTCGTGGTCCTCGAGTTCACCTGGGGCACCGACATGGACGAAGCGAAGCGCAACCTGCGGGAGTATGTCGACCTCTACCGTGACGCCCTGCCCTCGGAGATGCGCAACCCGCTCATCTTCGCCTTCGATCCCTCCATGATGCCGGTGGCCTTCCTGGGGCTGAGCGGAGATATGCCCACCCACGAACTGCGTACCATCGCCAAGGACCAGGTGGAACCTCTGCTGGAGCGGCTCCCCGGGGTGGCCTCGGCCGAAACCGACGGCGGACTCGACCGTCAGATCCAGGTGCAGGTCGACCCGGTCCGACTGCGGGCCCACCGTATCGCGGTCCAGCAGGTGATCGGCGCCATCCGGGCCGAGAACGTGCAGCTCCCGACCGGTTCCTTCGACCAGGGGACCATCTCCTATGCCGTGCACACCGAGGGACGTTACACCTCGGTCGACCAGATCGCCCGCACCGTCATCGGCTACCAGGGCGGCCGGCCGATCTACGTCCGGGACGTGGCCGAGGTGGTGGATGGCTTCGAGGACGTGGTCTCGGGCACGAACATCAACGGTTCCCCCGGGGTCATGGTACTGGTCATGAAGCAGTCGGACGCCAACACGGTTGCGGTCTCCGACCGGGTCACGGCGGAACTGGCGTCCATCAACCGGATGCTCCCTCCGGGCGTGACCCTGCACCTCATCTTCGACCAGGGAAGCTTCATCAAGCGCTCCATCGGCAACCTGGCCAACACCGCCCTGCTGGCTTTCCTCATCACCGCCCTGGTCCTGCTCTTCTTCCTGCAGAGTGTGCGGGCCAGCGCCATCGTGGCGCTTTCCATCCCGCTCAGCATCCTGACCGCCTTCTTCGGCATGTACCTGGTGGGTGTGACCCTGAACATCATCTCCTTCGCCGGATTGGCCCTGGCCGTGGGGATGCTGGTCGACAACTCGATCGTGGTGCTCGACAACACCGTGCGCTTCATCCAGGACGGTCAGTCGCCCATGGAGGCGGCCGTCGGGGGCCCCAGTGAGATCCTGATGGCCATCGTGGCCTCGACCCTGACCACGGTCAGCGTCTTCATCCCGGTGCTGTTCGTACCCGGTATCGCCGGGGTCATGTTCAAGGACATGGCGCTGACCATCTGCGTCAGTCTGGTCGCCAGCCTCTTCGTGGCCGTGAGCCTGGTCCCCCTGCTGGGAAGCCGCCTGCTCAAGCCGGCCGGTGATCTGGTCGGGAAGCCAGGCCGGTCCGCCCGCCTGGGCGAAGGGATCCGGCTCTGGCTGGCCCGGCTCGAGCAACGCTACACGGTCGTACTGGGCTGGGTGCTGGACCACCGCGGACTGGTCCTGTTCGGCATCGTGGTCCTCTTCGCCGTCTCCATGGGCCTGATCGCGATCCTGGGCGGGGAGTTCATCCCCACCGCCCAGGAGGAACAGGTCAGCATCACGGTCGAACGGGAGCCGGGCACCTCGGTGACCGAGATGGAACAGACCATGCGCCGGCTCGAGCACATCGCCCTCCAGAACGCCCCCGAGGCGATGGCCGTCACCAGCCGCTACGGTGTCGGGCAGGGTTTCTCGGCCTTCATGGCCGGTGGTACCAACGAGGGGACCATCAACGTCTACCTGGTCGACATCGGGGAGCGGGAACGGGACACCGACCAGATCCGGGACGCTCTGGCGGCCCTGATGCAGGACGAACCGGGGACCGACGTCACCCTGACCGCGGGGGGCGGCATGGGCGGCGGCATGTTCTCCCAGGCTGACCTGATCCTGGAGATCTACGGTCACGACCTGGACGGTGCCCGCCGGATCGCCGAGGAGTTCACCACCACCCTGCGGGCCCGCCCGGACGTGCTGACCGCTGAGAGCTCCTTCGAGAAGGGACGGCCGGAGATGGAGGTCGTCCTCAATCGCACCCAGCTGGCCGGTCTCGGTCTCTCGGGCAGCGCCGTCATCTCCACCCTGAGCACCTATATGCGGGGAACGGTGGCCACCTACCTCTCCGAGGAGGGGCAGGAGCACGAGATCCTGGTGCGGGCAGCCGATCGCTACCGTGACCGGGCCGCGGCCATCCCCGACCTCCTGATCGCCACCTCGACCGGTTCCCAGGTGCCGCTGGTCGATTTCATCCACCTGGAGCCGTCCATCTCGCCCACCTCGATCAGCCGCAAGAACCAGGAACGGGTGGTCTATGTGAACGTGGATGTGGACGGGAGCGACCTGCGGAGAGTCACCGGAGCGGTCACCCGGATGGCTGACAGCTACCCCTGGCCGCCCGGATACCGCTGGGGGCTGGAAGGGAGCGCCCAGGACATGATGGAGTCCTTCATGTGGCTGGGACTGGCCCTGCTGGGCGGGGCGCTGCTGGTCTATATGGTCATGGCCAGCCAGTTCGAGAGCCTGCGTCACCCCTTCATCGTCATCCTGACCGTACCGATGGCCATGATCGGGGTGGTCTGGGCGCTGATCCTGACCGGCACCACCCTGAGCGTAGTGGCTATGATCGGGGTGATCCTGCTGCTGGGGATCGTGGTCAACAACTCGATTGTGCTGGTCGACTACATCAACCGGCTGCGGGACCGCGGGATGGGACTGCGTGAAGCGGTCCTGCGGGCCGGACAGCGCCGCATGCGGCCGATCCTGATGACGGCCATGACCACCATCCTGGCCATGGTACCGTTGGCCCTGGAGATCGGCACGGGAGCGGAGATGTGGGCCCCGATGGGCCGGGCGGTGATCGGGGGGCTGACCGTGGCCACCCTGCTGACCCTGCTCATCATCCCGGCCGTCTACACTCTGTTCGCGGACCTGAGGGAACGGCGGCGCACGCGGAAGGCCGCCCGCCGACAGGCGTCGCCGACCGCGCCGGCCGCGCCGTCGATCATCTCCTGAACGGACGCGGCGAGTGTCCCTGACACACGAAGGGGGCCGGGTCGACCGGCCCCCTTCTCCGTTCCGGGACGCGGCCTTCGCTCACGGCCGGGGCGGGAGCACCTCGGGCGCCTTCGACTCGCTGAATCCGAGCACCGTGCCGGCGCCGTCCCGGGCCCGCACGGTCATCAGATAGCAGTCGGGTTCCGGACTGGCGTAGGTCACGAAGGTCCAGGCCGGCTGCTCGGGCAGGAAGAGGCGCCCGGCCAGGACGGTCCGCAGGTCCTCCAGGGATCCGATCTCCTCGGTGGCGGGGTATCGTCCCTCCAGACCATGGAAGGCGCTCAACGCCTGGCGGACCGAATGCAGTTCGGTCTGGGCGGCGGCGATGTGGGCCTGGTCGACTGGTGAGGTCCCTTCCCCCTGCCCCGGTCCCCGGCCCATCCCCCGGGCCTGGAGCAGCAGCCAGGCCAGGGCCAGCACCGCGACCAGCCCCAGGACCAGTCCCAGGATGCCGCCGATGCCCCGTTCGTCATGGATCAGGCGTGCCATCTCCGACCTCGCTCGCTTGCGGGACTCCGGCCCCCACCCTCGTGGGCTTCGCAGTCGCCACCGGGAACGGC
>CAYUVJ010000054.1:0-616 GCA_964447955.1 uncultured Gemmatimonadota bacterium | reverse complement strand
GCGACCGGACGACGACCACCCCATCCGCCCCAGGTGAGAACATGGTCCCGCGACGCATTCCCTCCCTTCTGTTGGTCGGTCTATTGGTACTAACCGCAGGATGCGCCGGTCGAGTTCTCGACCGGTCATCCGCCGCTCCCCCGACCGTTGAACACACTCCGGCCGGCGCCTCCGCTTCCTCAGACCAGGTCGTCCCGGCCGGCCGGATCCCGCTCGACGCCCTCCTGCCCCTGGCCCCCGAGGTCCGCAAGGGAAGGCTGGAGAACGGTCTCACCTACCTGATCCGGGCCAACCGGCGTCCCGAGGCCCGGGCCGAACTGCGGCTGGTGGTGGATGCCGGCTCGGTCCTGGAGGACGAGGACCAGCGGGGGCTGGCCCACTTCGTGGAGCACATGGCCTTCAACGGCACCCGGGATTTCGAGCGCCAGGAACTGATCGACTACCTCGAATCGATCGGGATGCGTTTCGGTCCGGAACTGAACGCCAGCACCGGGTTCGACGAGACGGTCTACTACCTGACGGTGCCGACCGACCGACCCGGCGTGCTGGGGACCGCCTTCCAGATCCTGGAGAACTGGGCCTGGGGGATATCCTTTCCGCCCGAGGAGATCGACAA
>CAYUVJ010000053.1:9690-10206 GCA_964447955.1 uncultured Gemmatimonadota bacterium | reverse complement strand
CGGGAAACCGAGACAAAGGAAGCCCACTGTGAAACTGCACACCAAAATCCTCATCGGACTCATCCTCGGCGCGTTGCTCGGCCCCCTCATGGGGGGTGTCGCCATCGCCCTGGAGCCGTTCGGACAGGCATTCATCCGCCTGCTGGTGATGATCGTGATCCCGCTCGTCATGGCCTCGCTCATCATCGGGACCGCGAGTCTGGGGGACCTGCGCAAGCTGGGCCGGATCGGGATCAAGACGGTGGGCTTCTATCTCGTCGCCACCGCGCTGGCCGTGAGCCTCGGCCTGCTCGCCGGTGCGGTGTTCACCCCCGGTTCCAACCTGGATCCCGAGATACAGACCGAGATGTTGGAGCAGTTCGGCGGGACGAGCCAGGAACAGCTTGGAGCGCTGACCGAGAGACCAGGACTGCAGGACATCCTCTTCAACATCATCCCCCGCAACCCGATCGCGTCCATGGCCAACATGGACATGCTCCAGATCATCTTCTTCAGCCTCTTCTTCGGCATCGCGCT
>CAYUVJ010000053.1:0-9680 GCA_964447955.1 uncultured Gemmatimonadota bacterium | reverse complement strand
ATCTTGGCCCCGGATCGCAGGAAACCGGTCATCGAGGTGCTGGAAGGAATCAACGACGCCATGGTGGTCATCGTGGAGATGATCATGAAGATCGCCCCCTACGGGGTGTTCATTCTGATCGCGGCCGTGGCGGGACGGTTCGGTTACGGCGTGCTTCTCAGCCTGCTGAACTACGTGCTCGTGACCATAGGGGCCATGATCCTCTATGTACTGGCCTTCTATCCCCTCTCGCTGCGTCTCTCGGGCATGAAGCCCACCATGTTCTTCAAACATTTCTATGAGGTGATAGTGTTCGCCTTCTCCACCTCGAGCAGCAATGCCGCCCTGCCCATCAACCTGCGGGTGACCGAGGAGAAGCTGGGGGTGAGCCGGGATGTGGCCTCCTTCGTGCTGCCCCTGGGGGCCACGGTGAACATGAACGGGACGGCCATCTACCAGGGAGTCAGCACGATCTTCATCGCCCAGGTCTATGGGATCGAATTGGGGGTCGTCGCCCTGGCCACGGTGGTCATCACCGCCACCCTCGCCAGTATCGGCGCGGCGGGTGTGCCGAGTATCGGGTTCATCACCCTGACCATCGTACTCCAGGCGCTGGGGATCCCCCTGGAGGGTCTGGCGCTCATCCTGGGAGTGGAACGGATCCTGGACATGACGAGGACTGCGGTGAACGTGACCGGGGACTCGGTGTGCGCGGTCTGGGTGGCCCGCACGGAAGGGGAGTTGAACATCCCGGAGGTCCTCCCGCGTGAGGACGCCGGTGAAGGGGCGGCGGACTGAGGCGACCCGGATCCTCGACCTGACCACGCACGGCCCGGGGGCGGGGGGCCGCGACCGCCGGATCTGAAGAGCAGTCGGCTTGGCACCGTTCGTTCCCCTTGCTACAATCCCGCCGACCTGTTCTTTGGGGGGAGCGCCCCCCTTCCCGCGCGCGGTCGGATGGGGACCGCGCGTGAATGTCACCTCCTGCGCAACGCCATACGGAAGGTGCAACGATGGCAGACATCCCGAGCTCGGGCGGAGGGGTGAAGTACAAGCCCTTCGTATCCGCCGAGATGAGCCTCAGAGAGTTCACCCTGCCGGCCCTGCTGATCGGGCTGGTGCTGTGCGTCATCCTGGGCGCTGCCAACGCCTACCTCGGGCTGGGGGCCGGCATGACCATCGCCGCCACCTACCCGGCGGCGGTGTTGAGCATGGCCTTCCTGCGCCTTCTCAAAGGGAACATCCTGGAAGAGAACATGGCCCGGACCGTCGGCTCCATCGGGGAGTCGGTAGCCGCCGGCGCCATCTTCACCATCCCGGCCTTCCTGATCTCCGGCGTCTGGGAAAACCTGCAGGACCACTACCTGGAAGCCACCGCCATCATGATGCTGGGTGGTGTGATGGGGGTGCTCTTCGTCACCCTGCTGCGCCGGGTGATGGTAGAGGACGCCGAACTCCCCTATCCCGAGTCGGTCGCGGCCGGTGAGATCCACAAGGCCGGTCAGGCCGGGGCCTCCGGGGCCGGCAACCTGCTGGTGGCCGGGCTCACCGGGGCGGTCGTCCAGATCCTCCAGGAACTCAGCTTCTTCCCCGCCACCTGGCAGAAGTTCGTCCCCTTCGCCAAGGGCCGGGTGGTGATGGGGCAGGGGGGGACCGTGGTGCAGGGAGGAGGAGGCATCGTGCTGGCCTCACCCAAGGTCAGCCCCGCCTACATCGGGGTGGGCTACATCATCGGCCTGGAGCTGGCCAGCCTGAACTTCGCCGGCGGTCTGCTGGCCTGGGGGCTCTTCGTCCCGCTGCTGCTCTACTTCCAGGCCCCCACCCTGGAACTGTCCATGCTGGCCTCCGACCCGACCGCCTGGCTGGACATGGCCCAGAACGTCTGGCTCTACATGGTCCGTCCGATCGCCATCGGCGGGATGCTGGTGGCCGCGGCCTGGACCCTCTGGGGGATGCGTAAGAGCCTGTTCGGGGGGCTGAGCCGTTCGATCTCCGACCTGAAGAAGGCGGCGGCCGGTCAGCCGGTCGACATCGAGCGTACCGACAAGGACATCCCGCTCAACTACGTCTTCATCGGCATGGGGGCCATCACGGTCCTGACCTTCATCCTCTACAACTACTTCGCCAAGGACATCGGGGCCTCACTGACCGCCACCCTGATCATGGTCGTGGCCGGGTTCTTCTTCGCCGCGGTCTCCGGTTACCTGGTCGGCCTGATCGGCTCCTCCAACAACCCGATCAGCGGGCTGACCCTCTCCACGGTGGTGGTAGCGGCCATCCTGATGGTCGCCCTGGGCCAGACCGGGACGACCGGGGTGGCCACCGTACTGGCCGTGGCCGGCGTCATCTGCGTCTCCTCGGCGGTGGCCGGCGAGATGCTCCAGGACCTCAAAGTCGGACACATCCTGGGCGGGACCCCCTGGAAGATGCAGGTGGGGGACATCGTCGGGGTGCTGGTGGCGGCGGCCGTCATGGTCTTCCCGCTGATGATCCTCCACCAGGGGGACATCAACATGGGCGGGATCGGTCTGGGCGGCACCGAACTGCCGGCTCCCCAGGCCAGCCTGATGGCCATGGTCTCCCAGGGGATCGTGGGAGGCGACATGGCCTGGCCGCTTATCATCACCGGGATGCTGATGGCGGTGGGCTTCATCCTGATCCGGGTGAAGAGCCCGATGCTGGTCTGCGTGGGCATGTACCTGCCCCTGGGGACCACCTTCGCCATCTTCGTGGGCGGCGTGATCAAGTGGATCGTGGAGAAGATGAGCGACAAGGCCGGACACAACGACGGCCAGAAGTCCCGGGTGGAGAACACCGGGGTGCTGCTGGCGGCCGGTCTGATCGCCGGCGAGGCCCTGATCGGCCTGCTCTTCGCCGGGATGGCTTTCTTCGGGCAGCCGGTGCCGGTCATCTTCCAGAACCCCTCGTTCCTCATCAGCCTGGTCGTGCTGGTCGGGGTCGGGGTGCTGCTGACGATGGTGCCGGTCCGCAACGCGGGGGCCCCGGACCAGCCGGCCCCACCGAGCGTGATGTAGTCCGTACCGTGTGACGGACACCGAACGAGGCGGCGGGGCCACACCCCCGGGGGGGGTCCCCCCCGAGGGTGAGGTCCCGCCGTCGTCTTGAAGAGACCGGTCGCAGAGACCTGAGCAGACCCGGAGCGATGATGCCGAGAGCACCGCAGCCGAAGAAGGAACCGCCCAACCTGCTGGAAATGGTGCCCCGCCGGCTCATCGGGTACGAGACCGATGCGGAGGGGATGGTCACCCTGAAGGCTCCCCGCTTCCATCATCCCGTGGCGGCGCGCTTCTTCCGTCCCTTCCTGCGCAGTCCCACTTTCGACCTGCGGCTGGATGACTTCGGGTCCTTCGTCTGGTTGGCCTGCGACGGGGTGACCGATGTCGACGCCATCGGCGAACGGCTCAAGGAACGTTTCGGCGAAGAGGTCGAGCCCCTCTGGGAACGGCTGGGCAAGTTCCTGCGCAAGCTCGACCGGGAGGACTTCCTGCAGGTGAGGCCGGGACCAGGGTGATGAACCCGCCGCCGGTCCGCAGTCACGCCGACAAGGTCTTCTACGAGATCCATTCCGACCTGCCGCGGGAGGGTCCCGGGAGGGACCCCTATACGCAGCGGGCCTGGGACCTCCTGCCGGCCCTGGAGCGCCCTCGTATCCTGGATGTGGGCTGCGGACCCGGGGTTCCGACCCGGATGCTGGCCCGGGTCAGTGGCGGGCTTGTGGTCGGACTCGACAACAACCCTCCCTACCTCGAGACCCTCCGGACCCGGGCGACCACCGATGGGCTGGCCGACCGTGTCCACCCGGTCCGGGGTTCCCTGTTCGCGTTCCCCTTCCCCTCCGGGACCTTCGATGTGATCTGGGCCGAGGGCTCCATCTATCTGATCGGTTTCGAGCAGGGTCTGCGGGAGTGGCGTCGCTACCTGCGTCCAGGGGGGTACCTGGCCGTCCATGAGGCCGCCTGGCTGTGTCCCGATCCTCCCGAGGAGGTCTTGCGCTACTGGCGGCAGGCCTATCCCGCCATCACCACCATCGAGGGCAACCTGGACCTCATCGCCGCCTGCGGACTTCGGGTACTGGGCCATTTCCCCCTGCCCGAGGACGCCTGGTGGACCGGCTACTACGGTCCGCTCGAAACCCGCCTGGGCCTGCTGCGTGAGAAGTACCAGGGGGACGAGACGGCCCTGGCGGTCGTCGCCGCCGAGCAGCGTGAGATCGACCTCTACCGTCGCTATCCTGACTGGTTCGGCTCGGTCTTCTTCGTCCTGGCGACATGACTCGGGACACCAGGTCCCATCCGGTCGGGACCCCGGGGTTATCTCGGCCACATTACGTTGTATCTAATTACACAATATTGTAAGATAAGAATATGAAATTTGGTGATATCCTGTGTCTGGTCGGAGACCAGCCGGTCTTCGAGTCCTCGCTCCTGCTCGCCGGGTCGGTCGAACCCGCCTACCTGCAACGCCAGCTCTCCGGGTGGGTCGCCGGGGGAAAGCTCATCCGACTGCGTCGGGGCCTCTATATGCTCTCCGCGACCTACCGCAGGTTCGATCCGCACCCCTTCCTGCTTGCGAACCGTATCCGGCGGGGGTCGTACGTGAGCCTGCAGTCGGCGCTCGAGCACTGGGGAACGATCCCCGAGTATGTCCCGGTCGTCACCTCGGTCTGGACAGGCAGTCCCGGAGAGGCCGTCACTCCCATCGGAGGGTTCCTCTATCGCCACCTCAGGACGGGTCTGCTCTTCGGTTATAGACCTTGTGAGGTCGCCCCGGGGCAGGAGGCGCTGGTGGCCGAACCGGAGAAGGCTCTGCTCGACCTGGTCCATCTCACGCCCGGGGGTGATGATCCCTGTTATCTGAGGGAACTCCGGCTGCAGGACCTCACCGTACTGTCCGGGGAGAAGATCCGCGGACTCGCCGCCCGATCGGAGCGTCCCAAGCTGCTACGCGCAGCCGACCTGATCAGCGGATGGATCCGGGAAGGAGGAGTGCCGGGATGATCGAACAGCTCCGGAGTATCCTGAGGGGGGCCCCCGATCCGCATTCCGCCCGCAATCTCACCCGCGAGTATCTTCAGGTCCGTATCCTCGAGGGTCTTCAGCGCTGTGGGGCCATGGTCCCCCTGGCCTTCCACGGAGGGACCGCCCTCCGTCTCCTCTATGCCACGCCCAGGTTCTCCGAGGACCTGGATTTCGCCCTCGAGCGCCCCGAGCACGGTCCGTTCGACCTGGACGGCTGTCTCGACCGGATCCGGAACGGACTCCTGCGAGAAGGCTATCAGGTCACCACCGACTCGAAACCGGACCGGACCGTCCAGATCGGTTGGGTCCGCTTCACGGGCCTGCTGCAGGAACTCGGACTCGCTCCCACCGGGAAGCAGAGACTCAACGTGAAGATCGAGGTCGATACTGACCCGCCGGCCGGTGCGGGGCTCGAGACCACGCGGTTGACCCGCTTTGTCCCCCTGCACCTGCAGCATCATGACCGTGCGTCTCTGCTGGCCGGGAAGGTGGCCGCGGTCCTCACGCGTCCGTGGACCAAGGGGCGGGACCTCTTCGATCTGTTCTGGTATCTCGGAGAGAGGAAGTGGCCGGCGCCGAACGCCACCATGCTCGTCAACGCCCTGCGTCAGGCGGGACGGGAAGTGCCGGAGTCCGGATCACTGGACTGGCAGGAGCGGCTCCGTGAGAAGGTGACCTCCCTGGATTGGGCGGAAGTCCATCGGGATGTCGCCCCGTTCCTGCGTGAAGAGAACGTGACCGCTCTGTTCACGAAGGAGTACTTGCTGGACCAGCTCGAGCCCTGAGGTGTCGGGCGGCACCGCCACCGGTTCCGGCAGGTCGTAACCCGAGGTGTCCGGCGGGACGTCCACCGGCTCCGGGAGCTCGTAGGCGGTGGTGTCGGCCGGGACCCGGGCGGCCTGTAGCCGGGCGGCGGTGCTGTCGGGCAACAGGCGCAGGATCCGGCGTTCCAGCCAGCCCACATCCTGCAGGCGGCCCAGCACCACCGCCTCCCGGAAGGTCCAGATGCGGGTACGGGTGGCCGGGTTGTCCCGGCGGGGGGAGGGGATGGCCGCGGCCAGACCGGCCGCCTGACGCCGGTCCAGGTCGAGGGCCGACCGCCCGTAGTAGCGCCGGGCGGCCGCCTCCACTCCCAGCACGCCGTCCCCCAGCTCGATCACGTTCAGATAGAGCTCCAGGATCCGCCGCTTGCCCAGGGTCCGCTCCAGGGCCCGGGCCAGCCGGGCCTCGCGGAGTTTGCGGAAGAGGGTGCGCTCCCCGCTCAGGAAGAGGTTCTTGGCCAGCTGCTGGGTGATGGTCGAGGCCCCCCGCAGCCCCTCCCCCCGGCGCCACTCGTCGTAAGCCTCCCGCACGGCCGTCCAGTCGATGCCGTCGTGGCGGAAGAACCCGATGTCCTCGGCCACCACCACGGCGGTCTGAAGTTCCAGGGCGACCTCCTCCAGCGGGACCCAGGTCCAGGCGACTTCGACCGGCCGTTCCTCGGCCCGCAGCCGCCGTTCGGTCTGGCGCCGAAAGGACCACTCTGCGGATGGGGGGCCGGTGCGCCAGACCTCCAGACCTCCCACCGGCGAATGCCACCACCACAGGAAAGCGGCCCCGCCGACGACCAGGGTCGCCAGCAGGGCCGCTGTCAAACGCCGCAGCAGGCGCTTCATGCGGCGCCCGGGACCGTTCTCATCTGGGCAGGGTTACCTCGACCCGATGGACCCCGCCCCGGGTGGACCCGCCGGTGACGGTCAGGGTCCGGTTGCGGGCTCCCTGGGGTTCGCCCCGCATCCCCATCATGCCCATGCCGCCGCGGCCGCCGCGGCCGCCGAAACCGCCTCGGCGCAGGGGCTGCCCCTGAGCGTCGACCAGGCCCATGCCTTCCGGTAGGGTGATCTCGGCGTAGTCCTCCTGGACGATGTGGATGGTCTTGGCCATCTCCAGGGCGGTGGGCAGACGCCCCTCGTTGACGAAACTGGCCGTGACCTTGTAGACGCCCTCCTGGCCGGCGACCTTCTCCACCTTCGTCTCGGCCACCCGCATCAGGGGCATCCACTCCATCTTCCTGACCGCCCAGAGGACGTTCTTGTGGATCTCCTCCACGAGCAGGGAGGGGGGTGGGTTCTGGCTGGGGAACTTCGAGTTGTTCCCCCCGACCTCGACCTCACCCAGGGTCGGATGGGTGGCCTTGGTCCAGGGCTGGTTGGTGTAGGGGGCGGGCAGCGAGGCGATGAAGCGCTCCCGTTCCTCGGAGGTGGACTGACCGTCCCCGTCCAGGTCGTCGGCCGGGTCTTCGTCGGCCTGCCCGTCCCGGTCCTGGTCGTAAGGGCGGACCGTGGAGCGCAGGGTCCCCGGGGTGTGCAGGTAGACGTCGGAACCGTCCGGGTTCATCTTCGGGACCAGGTAGGCCACCTTGGTGTCCACGATTCCCGTGACCACCGGGTCCTTCCCGTAGTTCTCGCACAGATACTTGATGGTGTAGAGGACGGCCTCGCCGCCGGTCACTTCGCCCGAATGCCGGTTCCCGTCGGCCCAGTAGGCGGATTTCTCGGTGTGGGGGCCGGTTTTCTTGTTGGTGATGATGAGCCCGTGGACGTCGGTGCCCAGATAGGACTTCCCGATGGTGAACTTCTCCACGATGTCGGGATAGGTCCGAGCGTAGTGGTCCATGAAAGCCACGGTGGCCTGGTAGTCGTGGTAGCCGTCGAAGGCGAGCAGGGTGCTGGACCGGGCCAGGGGATACTGGGCCTGGGCCGGAGGGGCGCTGATGACCGCGAGCAGGGTCACCAGGACCACGGTCCCGGTGAGGCAGCTGGGACGAAGCAAGGCGGGCATCCTTCCTTCAGGTTCGGAGGCGGGGGCGTTGCCTACCTCCGTAAGCGTTTGCGGGGCGACCGCCAGCCGTCGCGGAGCGTCTGCAGGATCTGCTCCCGTTCGGCCGACAGCGGCGCGACAAACTCGAGTTCCTTCTTCTTCCGCCTCGGGTGGCGCAGCACCAGGCGGGCGGCATGCAGGAAAGGGTACTCCAGACTGAACTTGTCGCGGAAAGCATAGTTGACCGCTTCAAAACCGTAGCGGTCGTCGCCGATGAGCGGGTGCCCGATGGCCGAGAAGTGGGCACGGATCTGGTGGGTCCGGCCGGTGTGCAGCACGATGGTCAGCAGAGAGGCCGTCTCGAAGGTCTCCTGCACCTCGTACTCACTCTCGGCCGACTGTCCGCGGCGCTTTGCAACCACGACCTTGGGGACGTCGCCGGCCTGGGCGGAGACCCGGCGCAGGGGATGGCGGATGATCCCGGACTTGGCCTGGATGGTGCCGCTGACCAGGGCAAGGTAGTGCTTGTCGACCTCTCGATTGCGGAACTGGGCGGTCACGTCCCGCAGAGCTTCAGCCGACTTGGCGATGAGCAGTACTCCCGAGGTCCCTATGTCGAGCCGGTGGGGGAGGGCGGGACGGAAGGTATGGCCACGCCCCAGGGTGCCCAGATGGCTCCAGGCCCGCGAGAGTGCGGAATCCCCCTTGGCTCCGCTCCCGCCATGGGAGGGGAGGCCGACCGGCTTGTTGATGGCCAGGATATGATCATCCTCGTAGATGATCTCCAACTCGTCGGATACCGGGCGGACCGGGGTCAGCATGGGCTGCTCCTTGTACGATCGGACGGTCTCGGCCGCTCGCGGGTCGCGGATCGTGATGACCATGCCTTCCACGGTGCGCGACTCCGGCCGGGCCCGTCGACCGTCCACCAGGACTCCCCGGGTACGGAGGAGTTTCTGGATGAGGCTATGCGGAGCCTCCGGCAGGAGTTTCCGGAGGAAGGCATCGACGCGCTGTCCGGCGTCGTTCGGGCCGATCGTCAGGGTTCGGGACACGGTCTCAAGAAGCGCTAATCTAGGCAACGATCGCGGGAATGACAAGAAATTCGACTGTCATTGACACCCGACAGGCAGGCACGTAGTGTGCATTCTGGCGGTGTCAGACCGCCTTCGGCCGCCCGGCCGGCGGTCCCAATCGCAGCTTTTCAGGAGGCGATTCCTGTGTTCGGACGTATTGGTCCCATGGAGATCCTCATCATCATCTTCATCCTGGTTTTCCTGTTCGGAGCCAAGAAGATCCCCGAATTGGCCCGCGGGATGGGGAAGGGGATCAACGAATTCAAAAAGGGACTCAACGAAGCGGCCACGGAGGATGAGGCTCCCCCGTCCGAAGACCGGAAGGAGAGCGGCGAGGACTGAGCCGTCCCTACTCCCCGACCAGATCGGTGAGACCGCCCGGGGTGGCGGCAGCTTCGAGCAGGGGGTTGTGGATCCGCCCGTTCGTCGCCACGATGTCGCCACTCCCCCACCAACCGTCGGTGCCGCCGAAGTCCGTGACCCGTCCCCCCGCCTCGCGCACGATCAGCGCTCCGGCGGCGACATCCCATAGTTTCAGCCCATACTCCCAGTAGCCGTCCAGACGACCGGCCGCGGTATAGGCCAGATCGAGACTGGCCGCCCCGGCCCGCCGGACCCCCTGACAGCCCATGAAGACCCGCTGCAGCACCTTCAGATAGGGACCCAGCAGTTCCTTGCGCCGGAAGGGCCAACCGGTGGCCAGCAGTGAGTGGTCGAGCCGTTCTTCTCCGGAAACCCGGATGGAGTGTCCGTTCAGCGTGGCTCCCTCACCGGCGGCGGCAGCGAA
>CAYUVJ010000052.1:0-10261 GCA_964447955.1 uncultured Gemmatimonadota bacterium | reverse complement strand
CTGCGGCGCGACCTCGATCCCCTGCGCGAGGTCTCCCGCCGCGAACTTGACTCCCCCTGGGTGGACACCGCCGCGGTCACCGCCCGCCTGCGGGCGGCCGCCGATGGACTGGCCCGGTTCGCCGAGCCCGAGGACCTGGAGGCCGACGCCGGCGTGCGCTGGCTGGAATCGGAACCGGCCCGGCGAGGAGGCCCTCCCCGCCTCACCCTGGCCACCGCCCCGATCGAGGTCGGTCCCATCCTGGCCCGGGCCGCCTTCGAGGCGGTCGAGGGGGCGGTGCTGACCTCGGCCACCCTGGCCGTGGAGGGGAGCTTCGACTTCATCACCGCCCAGCTTGGGCTCGACCGGCTGGAGCGCGGCCGGCTGGTGACCGGGGTGCTGGCCTCCCCCTTCGACCACCGGCGGCAGGTGGCCTTCATGGTCCCCTCTGACCTGCCCGAGCCGACCGAGACGGCCCACGAGGAAGCGGTGGCCGCCCTGCTGGAAGAGGCGATCAGGACGGCCGGCGGCCGCAGTCTGGTCCTGCTCACCTCCTACGGCGCCCTGCGACGGGTGCACGACCGGCTGGCCCCGGCCCTGGCCGCATCGGGCATCCGGGTCCGCCGCCAGGGGGAGGCCCCCCGGAGCGATCTGCTGGAATCCCTGCGGGGAGGGGAGCGGGAGGCGCTGCTGGCCACCGACTCCTTCTGGGAGGGGGTGGACGTGCGGGGCGAGGCGCTCAGCCTGCTGGCCCTGACCCGGCTCCCCTTCCGGGTGCCGACCGAACCGATCCTGCAGGCCCGGGCCGAACGGCTGGAGCGGGAGGGGGGGAACGCCTTCAACAAACTGCTGGTGCCGACCGCGGTGTTGAAGTTCAAGCAGGGGATGGGCCGGCTCATCCGTCACCGGGAGGACCGGGGCGTTGCCCTGGTGCTCGATCCGCGCATCTTGAGGAAGGGATACGGCCGCCGGTTCCTTGAGTCCCTAGACTGGGGGGAACCTAGGGTGGCCTCCACGCCGGAGGTGCTGGCGATGGTGCGGGAGTGGTTCGGCGAACGGGAGCCCGGCTGATGTCCGCCCCGACCGACCGGGTGGCGGCCGCCCTGCCCGACCGCCGCCGGGTCGCGCTGGCCCCCGGCCGGGTCAACCTGCTGGGCGAGCACACCGACTACAACCAGGGCTACGTGCTGCCGGCGGCCATCGACCGTCATGTGGCCGCCGCCTTCGCCCCCCGTCCGACCCGCGTCCTGCGTCTGCGCAGTCTCGACCTCGACGATGTCTTCGATCTGTCACTGGACGACCTCGACGACCTGCTGGAGCGCCCCGACCGCTTCGCCGATCTGACCCGGGGACCGGCCGGCTGGCGGCGCTACGCCGCGGGGGTGGCCCTGGAGCGTCATCGCGAGGGCCGGCCGCTCGAAGCCGGGGAAGTGACGGTGGCCGGCGACGTGCCGCGGGGGGCCGGGCTCTCTTCCTCGGCCGCCCTGGAGGCGGCCCTCGACCGGGTCCTGGCGGGTGGTCCTGAACCGGGCCCCGAAGCGGCCCTGCGCTGCCAGCGAGCCGAGGAACGCTGGGCCGGGGTGCCCTGCGGAGTGATGGACCAGTTCGCGGTCATCCTGGGCCGGGCGGGCCACCTGCTCCTGCTCGACTGCCGCGACTTGAGCGTCCGTCATGTCCCGCTGCCCGCCGGGCTCGCCCTGACGGTGGTCGACCCGGGCCTGCCCCGGAACCTGGCCGATGGCGCCTATCGCCGGCGCCGGGACGAGATCGAGACCGCTCTGGCCCTGCTGCGTAAGGTGGTCGGACCCCTGGAGTCCCTGCGCGACCTCGACCCGGCCGCCTTCGAGGAGGTCGCGGATCTGCTCCCCGATCCCCTGCGCCGCCGGGTGCGCCACGTGGTCACCGCCATCGCCCGGGTGCCCGAGGGGGTGACGGCCCTGGCCCTGGGGGATGTCGCCGCGTTCGGCCGGCTGATGTACGCCTGCCACCGCTCCCTGGCCGACGATTATGAGGTCTCGCTCCCCGAACTGGACGCCGTGGTGTCCGCTGCCGCGAGGATCGAAGGGGTGGTGGGGGCCCGGCTGACGGGGGCCGGTTTCGGGGGCTGCGCAGTGGTGCTGCACCAGGAGGGGTGCGAGGAGGACCTGCGGGCCGGGGTCACCGCCGGGCTGCCGGCCCGGGCCGGGCGCCCCCCCGACTTCCATCACCTGCACACGGCCGACGGTGCACGGCTGGTCGAGGACTCAGAGAACTCGAGGATGACACCATGAGCGGACGACGCATCGGGGTGGACACCGGCGGGACCTTCACCGACCTGGTGGCGCTGATCCCCGGAGGACTGCGGCACGAGAAGCGTCCGAGCACCCCCGACGACCCGTCGCGGGCCGTCCTGGAAGGACTGGCCGGACTGGTCGGCGAGACGGCCCTGACCGCCGCCGACCGGCTCAGCCACGGCACCACCGTAGCCACCAACGCCCTGCTGACCGGCCGCACCGCCCCCATCGCCCTGTTGACCACGGCCGGGTTCGAGGATGTGCTCGAGATCGGCCGGCAGGATCGGCCCGACCTCTATGACCTCGAGGTGGAGCGTCCCCGTGCCCTGGTCGGGGCCGACCGCCGGCTGGGGGTGGACGAGCGTCTGGCTCCCGATGGAGGGGTGGAGCGGGCCCTCGATCCCCGGTCGCGGGCGACCAGGGCGGTGCTCGACCGGCTCGCCGCCCTGGAGCCGCCGGCCGAGGCGGTGGCGGTCTGTCTGCTCCATGCCTATGCCGACCCGGTCCACGAGGAGGCCCTGGCCGCCCTGCTGGCCGAGCGTTTTCCCGGCCTGCCCCTTACCCTCTCCAGCCGTCTGCTGCCGGTCTTCCGGGAGTACGAACGCACCTCGACGGTAGTGGTCAACACCGCCGTCCTGCCGGTCATGGGCCGCTACCTGGGCCGTCTGCGGGCCGGGGTGGGGGTCGGGCGGCTGACCATCACCGCTTCCAGCGGAGGGACCCTGGCGGCCGACCAGGCGGCCGCCGAACCGGCCCGCACCCTGCTCTCCGGGCCGGCCGCCGGGGTGGCCGGGGCGCTGGCGGTGGCCTGCCGGGCCGGTTTCTCCGACATCCTGAGTTTCGACATGGGGGGCACCAGCACCGACGTCGCCCTGTGCGAGGGACGCATCCGTCAGAGCGACGAGGGGGAGGTGGCCGGACATCCGGTGGCCCTTCCCCAGGTCGACCTGCACACGGTGGGCGCCGGGGGGGGCAGCCTGGCCCGGATCGATCTGGGGGGCGCCCTGGCGGTGGGGCCCGACAGCGCAGGGGCCGATCCCGGACCGCTGGCCTACGGCCGCCGGAGCCCCGGGCCCGACGGGGAGGGGGTGACCGTCACCGATGCCAACCTGCTGCTGGGGCGGCTCCCGGCCGAAGGTCTGTTGGGCGGGAGCATGCCGCTGGATGCCGCCGCCGCCCGGCGCGGTCTGGAGGCCCTGGCTGAAGCCGCCCAGCGGGCCGCTCCCGGTCAGACCCTGGATGCGGCCGCCATCGCCGAGGGCGTGGTCCGGGTGACGGTGGCCGCCATGGCCGGCGCCCTGCGGCGCATCAGTGTGGAAAGGGGGAAAGACCCCCGGGGCTTCACACTGGTCGCCTTCGGCGGGGCCGGGGCCATGCACGCCGCCGCCCTGGCCCGCGAGATGGGCATCGGACGGGTGTTGGTCCCCCGCGAGCCCGGTCTGCTCTCGGCGGTGGGGACCCTGGTGGCCGGCCTGCGGGTGGACCGGGCGCGCACCGTGCTGGGGATCGACCCCCTCACCGGGTCCGAACGGGTGGAGACCCTCTGGCGGGCCCTGGACCAGGAGGCCCGATCCGCGCTCGCGGCGGCCGGCGCCCCGGCGGCCGCGATCCAGATCTTCCGCCGCGCCGACCTGCGCTACCGGGGACAGTCGTTCGAACTCACCGTCGAGGCCCCCGGACCCGACCGGACCTTCGATACCGGGGTGTGGGACCGGCTGCGCTCCCGCTTCAGCGCCCTCCACCGGGAACGCTACGGCTATGAGAGGTCCGGGACGGTCGTCGAACTGGTCGGACTGCGCAGTGAGGGGCATGGACCGGGAGTGGCCGAACTGGAAGAAGTGCTGCCGGCCCTCGGACCCGTCGACCGCCCGGCGGAGAAGGACCCGCGGACCGACCTGCCGCGGCGCTCCCTGGTCTGGGAGGGGGTCGAGCACGCCGCTCCCCAGGTGCCGCGGGCGATCCTGGGACCGGGAGACCACTTGCGCGGGCCGGTGCTCATCCACGAGTTTTCAGCCACCACCGTGGTGCCGCCCGGGGACGAAGTGGAGGTGGGTCCCTGGGGTGACCTCATCATCCGGGTCGGAGGTTGACCGCCCCCGATCCCTGACTCAGCGCATCAAACCGGGAGCCTGACCGTGGCCGCGACCCGACCGAACGCCGGTATCTCGACCCGTGCCGTCCATGCCGGGGAGGGGCTCGACCCCGCCACCGGCGCCGCCGCCGTCCCCATCTACCAGACCGCTCCCTTCGGTTTCCCGACCGCCGAGGCGCTCGAGGACGCCTTCCTCGACCAGCAGGAAGGGAAGTGGATCTACACCCGGATGGGCAACCCGACCATCCGGGCGCTGGAGAAGAAGGTGGCCGCCCTCGAGTCGGCCGGGGACGCCCTGGCGGCCGCCTCAGGCCTGGCCGCCATCAGCACCGCCCTGCTCAACCTGCTGCGCCCCGGGGCCCGGCTGGTGGCCTACCGCGACATCTACGGCGGCACCAGCGCCATGATCCGGCGGGTGCTGGAGCCGTGGGGGGTGGAGGTGCGCTGGGTGGACATGGGGGCCGAGGCGGGGGAGGGGAGCGCCCTGACCGAGGCCGTGGGCGAGCACTGCGACGTGCTCTACCTGGAGAGTCCCACCAACCCGACCCTGAAGGTGGCCGACCTGGCCGCCGCCGCCCGGCTGGGCCATGCGTCGGGCGCGGTGGTGATGGTGGACAACACCTTCGCCAGCCCGGTCCTGCAAAGCCCGCTCGAACTGGGGGCCGACCTGGTGGTGCACAGCCTGACCAAATACCTGAGTGGGCACGGCGACACCACCGGCGGTCTGGTGGCCGGTTCCCTCGAACGTCTCAAGCCCATCCGGGAGCACATGGTCGCCCTGGGGGGGATCATCGACCCGCTGGCCGCCTTCCTCATCCTGCGGGGGATCAAGACGCTCAAGGTCCGGGTCGAGCGTATCTCGGAGAACGCGCTGAGCGTGGCCCGTCATCTGGAGGCTCATCCGAACGTCCGGAAGGTCAACTACCCGGGGCTGGCCTCAAGCCCCTTCCACGAGGTCGCTGCACGGCAGATGCGCGGCTTCGGCGGCATGCTCTCCTTCGAGCTGGATGCCGACCTGGACGGCACCCGGCGGGTGGTGGACGCCTTCGAGTTGATCAAGATCATCCCCAGCCTGGGGAGCGTGGAGACCACCCTGCTCTTGCCCGCCGTCTCCTCACACTACAAGTTGACTCCTCAGGAGCGGGAGCGGATCGGGGTACCCGACGGACTGATCCGCCTCTCGGTGGGGATCGAAGAGGTCGAGGACATCCTCGAAGACCTGGATCGCGGACTGGGGGCCCTCTGAGCCCCGGCCGGTCCGCAGGCTGCAGGGGGGCTGTACCATGAGTGGGCGAAGTGATCCACAGGAAGCCGCAGCGGCGGCCGGATCGGGACTCTCCGGTCCGCTGGCCGTGGACGTGGTGGGCATGGGCACCATCAGTCTGCACTATGCCGCCCTGGTCCCCGAACTGGGCCGCTCGAACCGGGCCAAGATGCACAGTCAGGGACTCGAGGTGATGCCGGCCGGTGCCAGCGCGGTGGCCCTCATCCAACTGGCCCGGCTCGGGCTCTCGACCGCCTGGCTCGGGATCTTCGGGGACGATCCCGAGGCCGACCAGCTGCTCGACTGGCTCCGACGGGAGGGGATCGAGGCCCGCTGTACCGAGCGGCGGGCCGGTAAGCGCACCCCCTTCTCCTGGGGCATGGTGACCCCGAAAGGAGAGCGCAGCTTCTACTTCTTCCCCAACGTGCTGAGCGACCTGACCCCCGAAGAGGTCAGCGCCCGCATCGTCGGCTGCATCGACACCTCGCTCCACTTCCACACCGACGTGGCCACCATCCCCTTCCGCACCGTGCTGCAGGCGATGGAAGTAGCCCACGCGGCCGACGCGATGGTCTTCACCGACGTGGACACCGACCCCGTCTACCTGGTCGAGGAGGTCGGTCTGGGGCGCCGTAAAGAACTCGACGCCATCCTGGAGAAGACCGACGTACTCAAGACCGGGATCCCCGGCGCCGCCCGGCTGACCGGGGTGGAGGACATGGAGCGGGCCTGCGCCCGGCTGCACGAGACCTATGAGTGCCGCTACACGGTGGTCACGGGGGGGCGGCACGGTGCCTGGGTGGCCTACGACTCCGATGTCTGGCATATCCCCGCCCTGGGCGGTCCGGGCGTCGATCCCACCGGGGCGGGCGGCTCCTGGTTCGGCGGCTTCTCCTACGCCCTGCTGCGCGGCATGCAGGGCTTCGACGCCGGCTATTTCGCCGCCGCCTGCGCGGCGGTGACCTGCAGTCGACTGGGCACCGAAGGGATCGGGACCCTGGCCGAAGTGCAGGAGGTCCTGGCCGGCGGGGAGGCCGCGGAGCCGGCCCCGGCCGGCGGGGACCGCCGGGGCTGATCCCGCATGGACCCCATCCTCCTCCAGGTCTACAAGCACCGGTTCGCCGGGGTGGCCGAGGAGATGGGGGCCGTGCTGCAGCGCACCGCCTCCTCCCCCAACATCAAGGAACGGCGGGACTACTCCTGCGCCCTCTTCGACGCCGCCGGCCGGACGGTGGCCCAGGGCGACCACATGCCGGTCCACCTGGGCAGTATGCCCCGTTCGGTCGAGGCGGCCCTGGCCGGCGGAACCCTGCTCCCCGGTGAGATCGTCCTGCTCAACGACCCCTTCGCCGGCGGCACTCATCTGCCCGACCTGACCATGGTGGCGCCCGTCTACCCGCCGGAGGGGCAGGACGGGAAGAGCGACGCCGCGGCCGCCTCCGCCGACGGCCGGCCGGCCGACCCCGGCCCCCTCTTCTACGTGGCCAGCCGGGCCCATCACGCCGACGTGGGGGGGAGCGCTCCGGGTTCGATGACCGTGACCCGCGAGGTCTTCTCCGAGGGGCTGCGTATCCCGCCGGTGCACTACCGGCGGGCCGGCCGCGACGAACCCGATCCCGACCTGACCGCCCTGCTGCTGGCCAACACCCGCACCCCGCGGGAACGGGAAGGGGACCTGCGGGCGCAGGTGGCTGCTCTCGATGTCGGTATCCGCCGGCTGCACGAGATGATGGCCGAACGGGGGACGGTCGAGCCGGTCGCCTATGCCGACGAGCTCATCGCCTACGCGGAACGTATGATGCGGGCCCTCATCGCCCGCCTGCCCGACGGGGACTACCGCTTCGAGGACGCCCTGGACGACGACGGTCTGGGCTCGGAACCCCTGCCGATCCGGGTGACGGTCACCATCAGCGGGGAGACCGCCCACGTCGACTTCACCGGCTCGGCCCCGCAGTGCGAGGGGCCGGTCAACGCGGTCGAGGCCATCACCCTCTCGGCCGTCGTCTACGTCTTCCGCTGTCTGGTGGGGAGCGAGGTGCCGCCCAACCATGGCTCCTTCGCCCCCATCCGTCTGACCGCGCCGGTGGGGACCATCGTCAACGCCCGCCCCCCGGCAGCGGTGGCCGGCGGCAACGTGGAGACCAGCCAGCGGATCACCGACGTGCTCTTCGGGGCTCTCGCCGCGGCCGCTCCGGACCGGATCCCGGCCGCCAGCCAGGGGACCATGAACAACCTGAGCATCGGCGGTTACGACCCCCGCACCCTCGCCCCGTTCACCTATTACGAGACCACCGGCGGGGGGATGGGCGGTCGCCCGCACAGTCCGGGCCCCTCGGCCATCCACGTGCACATGACGAACACCCGCAACACCCCGGTGGAGGCGCTCGAACACGCCTATCCCTTCCGGGTGGAACGCTACGGAGTACGGACCGGCTCGGGGGGGACAGGCCGCCATCGCGGCGGGGACGGCATCGTCCGCCAGATCCGACTACTGGCCGACGCCACCGTCAGCCTGCTCAGCGAGCGGCGCCGGCGCGGCCCCTGGGGCCTGCAGGGGGGCGGGGAGGGGACCCCCGGGCGGAACGTCCGGATCGGGGCCGACGGCCGCGAGCAGGAACTGCCGGCCAAGGGGACCTGGCGGCTGGCGGCCGGTGAGGGGATCAGGCTGGAGACCCCCGGCGGCGGTGGCTGGGGCGAGGAGGTCGGCTGACGTATGGACGCCTGGCTGGTGCTGGAGGACGGCCGTGTCTTCCCGGGGAAGGCCTTCGGGGCCATGCGGGAGCGGGCCGGGGAGGTGGTCTTCAACACCGCCATGACCGGCTATCAGGAGATCCTGACCGACCCTTCCTACGCCGGTCAGATCGTGGTCATGACCTATCCCCTGATCGGCAACTACGGCATCACCTATGAGGACTCCGAGTCTCGCGGGGTCTGGCCCGAAGGGTTCGTCGTCCGCGAGTACTCCGACCTTTTCAGCAACTGGCGCGGCCGGCTCGACCTGACCCACTACCTGAAGGAACACGAGGTGGCCGGCATCACCGGGGTGGACACCCGGGCGCTGACCCGGCACATCCGTCGGGCCGGGGCGATGCGGGGCATCATCAGCACCGAACCGGGCGCCGCCGCACTGGTCGAGAAGGTCCGCCGTTCCCCCGGGATGGCCGGGCGGGACCTGGTCCATGAGGTCACCGTCTCCAGTACCTACGCCTGGGACCAGCCCACGCCGTCCCCCTTCAACCTGCCGGAGGAGGCCGCCGGGACCCGGCAGGTGCCCGAAGGGGAACCCGGCCTGCCGGAGGGTCCATTCAAGGTGGCGGTGCTCGACTGCGGGGTGAAGTACAACATCCTGCGCCGGCTGGTGGACGTGGGTGGACGCGTGCGGGTCTTTCCGGCCGACACCCCGGCCGAGCACATCCTGATGGAGGACTTCCACGGGGTGGTCCTCTCCAACGGCCCCGGCGACCCGGCCGCCCTGCCGGGCATCGTGGCCGAGGCCCGCCGGCTGGCCGAGCAGGTACCGGTGCTGGGCATCTGCCTGGGCCACCAGATCCTGGGCCAGGCCTTCGGCTACCGCACCTACAAGCTCAAGTTCGGCCATCATGGAGCCAACCACCCGGTCAAGCGGCTGGCCACCGGGCGGGTCGAGATCACCAGCCAGAACCACGGCTTCGCCGTCGACCTGGAGAGCGGGGGCGAGGGTCTGGTCGAGACCCACGTCAACCTGAACGACGGCACCAACGAGGGCTTCCGGCACGCCGAGCTCCCCGTGTTCGCCGTGCAGTACCACCCCGAGGCCTCCCCCGGACCGCAGGACGCCGCCTATCTCTTCCGGGAATTCGTGCGGGCCATGGGCTCCTACCGCGACCGGCTCGGGGGGAGGGGCTGAGCCGTGCCGCGCCGCACCGACCTGAGGAAGATCCTGGTGGTGGGCTCTGGGCCGATCGTCATCGGTCAGGCGGTGGAGTTCGACTACTCGGGGAGTCAGGCCTGCAAGGCCTTGCGGGAAGAGGGCTACGAGGTCGTCCTGGTGAACTCCAACCCGGCGACCATCATGACCGACCCCGACTACGCCGACCGGACCTATGTGGAACCGCTCACCCCCGGGATCCTCGAGTTGATCATCGAGCGGGAGCGCCCCGACGCCCTGCTGCCCACCGTGGGGGGACAGACCGGGCTCAACCTGACCGTGGCCCTGGACGAGGCCGGGGTGCTGGAGCGCTACGGAGTGGAGCTGATCGGGGCCAAGCGCGAAGCCATCCGTATCGCCGAGGACCGGGAACTGTTCAAGGAGGCGATGGCCCGGGTCGGTCTGGAGACCCCAAGGAGCGGCTATGCGGCCTCCGTGGACGAGGTCCTGAACCTGGCCGGGGAGATCGGCTACCCGGTCATCACCCGCCCGTCGTTCACCCTGGGCGGAGGGGGCGGAGGGATCGCTTACAACGTGGAGGAACTGCGCGATCTGGCCGAGAAGGGGCTGGATGCCAGCCCGGTCCACCGGATCCTGGTCGAGGAGTCGGTCATCGGCTGGAAAGAGTACGAGATGGAGCTGATGCGCGACCTCAACGACAACGTGGTCATCGTCTGCTCGATCGAGAACTTCGACCCCATGGGGGTGCACACCGGGGACTCCATCACGGTGGCGCCGGCCCAGAC
>CAYUVJ010000051.1:0-10399 GCA_964447955.1 uncultured Gemmatimonadota bacterium | reverse complement strand
ACCACCGGCACACCGTCATGTCGTCTGTCTGCGGCCGTGCCCCCGGTTCGCACAAGGAGCGACCCATGCTGATCGGCGGTCTCTGACCCGACAGCCCTCCCGGATTCGCGCTTGCCTTCCGGACGGGTCGGCCACTGATTCACCAGACCCTTCCGGAGAGGAGGGCGAGACATTTCCGGGGAACCACCAGAGGCTGGAATGATGCCGGGATCGGAACAGTCGGGGCCGAAGTCAGGAGGGAACTCCCTCGTCCGGGGCCCTACTCGTCTTGTCCTGTTGGGCCTGGGCGGGTTCTTCACCGGTCTGGGCATGCTCGGGGTCGTGCTGCCCCTGCTCCCCACCACGCCCTTCCTGCTGCTGGCCCTGTGGGCCTTCGCCCGCAGTTCCCGCCGCTTCCACGACTGGCTCTACGACCACCCCCGCTTCGGCCCGGTCCTGAAAGCCTGGCGGGACCACCGGGTGGTGCCGCTGCGGGCCAAGGTCCTGGCGGTGGTCGTGATGGCGGCCAGCCTTACCTGGGTGACCTTCCTGAAGACCGAACCACTCTGGGTGCCTCTGGTCATGGCGGGGGTGATGGTACCGGTCGCTCTCTGGCTCCTCTCCCGGCCTTCCCGCTCGGCTTAAACGACGGTGCGATCACTTCAGAGCCACCGCATGTTCTCTCGCCTGCAACCAATCCCATCCTCCTGTCGTTACTATTAGTGTGACGTTGTCATACTAACGGTTCGGCCTCCTGATCCAGCGGTGGCCGCAGGGGAGGGACCCATGGGGAATCCCGGTGAGTTCGAACTGCTGGTGATGCTGGCGGTCCTCCGCCTCCGGGGAGAGGCGTACGGAGTGACCCTGCGGGAGGAACTGGAGCGGGAGACCTCGCGGACCCTCTCACTCGGGGCCGTCTACAAGACCCTGGGCCGGCTGGAGGGTAAAGGATACCTGTGCACCCGGGTGGCGCCCCCGACCGGGGACCGGGGAGGACGGCGCAAGAAACTCTACCAGCTCTCCCCGGCCGGGCTGGAGGCGACCCGGCGCAGGCTCTCCGACCTGCGGCGGCTGGCCGAGGGTCTGGAACTGGAGACCCCATGAGGGCCCGCGTCCCCGTCCCCGTGCCTGGAGAACATGTCCCGGGCATCCCCATGCCCCTCCGCTCCCTGCTGCGACTGTTGATCCCCGAGCGAGAGCGGGAGTTCCTGCTGGGGGCGGTCTCCCTGCGCCTCTGCCCCGACCCCCGATGCCCCCGCCGCTCTCGATCACGGGAGGACCGCATGATCGCCCGACTCCTCTTCGATGTGCGTTCCGGCATCCGCCAGATGCTCCGCACCCCCGGCTTCACCCTGGCGGTCCTGGTGACCATGGCCCTCGGGATCGGGGCCAACACGGCGGTCTTCAGCATCGCCTACGGGGTGGCGGTGAGCAGCCTCATCCCGCTGGAGGGGAGCGACAACCTCTGGGGGTTCTGGCTTCGCGACGCGACCGAGCCCGATGATCGGGAGGACGGCACGGCCCTCTTCTACCGGGTCAGCCCAGGATACTTCGAGACGATGGGCATCCCCTTGCTGGCCGGTCGGGACATCTCGACGGACGACCGGCAGGAGAGCCCCCGGTCGTGGTGGTCTCCTCGTCCCTGGCCGAGGAGCACTTCCAGGGGGAGAACCCCGTCGGCCGGCGGATCCGCTTCGGGAGGGACGACGACGACCCCTGGCTGGAGATCGTGGGTGTTGTCGGAGATGTCCAGCATTACACCCTGGGCCGGACCTCCATGTGCCAGGTCTACGTGCCCATCACCCAGCGTCTGTCCAATGATGTCAGTTTCGTCATAGCGACCGCGGTCGATCCCCGCGGTCTGATGGACGGGATCCGGGCCGAGGTCGCGGCGATCGATCCGGACCAGCCCCTGGCCGACTTCCAGCCGCTGGAGACCATGGTCTCCTCGACCATCTCCGTCCCCCGGTTCCGCACCCTGCTGGTCCCGGCCCGGCGGGCCGTGCGGGTCGACCTGGTACACACACTGACGGAGGGCTGACACGGGTCGACGTGTCTTATAGGCTCCTGCTAGACTCCCGCCGTCCGGAGGGAGAACGCAAGGGGAGCCTGTCTGTGAACCGACCGTCTTCGCGCTGTATCGTCCGCGGCATCGTCCTGGTCGCCGTCTTCGCGACGATACCGGCCGTTACCGCCTGTTCCCGTTCCGAGGAGACCGCACCGGTGGATCCGACGCAGGTGTACGGCATCACAGCCAGCAACGCCTTCTTCTACTACCACGACCTGGTGGCGGCGACCGACTTCTACACCCGCACCCTCGGCCTGAGGGTGGCGGCCGACTACGGGTTCGCGAAGATCCTCCAGGTGGCCTCCACCTCGTTCCTGACCCTGGTGGACGGCACCGCGGGCATGCATTCCCCCGACGAACCCAAGAGCGTGGCCCTGGCCCTGGTCACCGATCAGCTCGACGAGTGGTATTCCTATCTGAGGACGCAGGACGTCGAAGTCCTCCACGACTACACACCGGTCGCCGGACGCCCCCACCACGGTTTCGTCGTGCTCGACCCCGAGGGCTACTACCTGGAGTTCGAACGTTTCAACGAACACCCCGAGAACGAACGCTTCCTGCCTCTGCTGGCCCAACTCTCCACGCTCACCCCGTCCCCCGACCAGGAGACCTCTGTCCCGCCGGGATTGGGCTTCAAGGCCACCATCCTCTGGCTCTATTACAGGGGCACGGACGCCATCCGGGAATTCTATGCTCGCACCCTGGGACTGGAGGAAGTGGTGGACCAGGGCTGGGCTTGGATCCATGCCGCCTCCCCCTCGGGCTTCCTCGGGCCGGTGGACGAGACCCGTGGGATGCACGACTGGACCGAGCAGAAGGCGGTGACCGTCTCCTTCCTCACCGATGACCTGGAAGGCTGGTTCGAGCACCTCCGGCGGACCGGGGTCTTCGAACTGCGCCACGACGCGATCCAGTCCGACGATGACGGCCGCTTCCGTGCCTTCGTAGGCTACGATCCGGAAGGGTACTACCTCGAGTTCGACACCTTCCTGCCGCACACGCTCAACGGGCGGCTGCTGAGGGCACTGGAACGATGACACCGATGTCACCTTTCCTCCTCCTTCCGTTCCGCACCGAAGGCAACGACCATCCTCATAGACGACAGCAGTACCTCCTGATCCTCGCGGCATCGTTCATGGCGCTATCCGCCTGCGACCGGACTCCGGCCGCCCGGCACGTCTTCAGGCAGACGACCACGGACGGGGTCATCGTCGCCACCAACTCCGGCGGCCCGAAATACGACGGACCCCTCTTCCGCTGCGAACAGGTCAGTGTGCTGAAGGAGGAGCCCGACCATCCCGAGACACTGCTCTATAACCCGAACAACGTCCTCCGTGACGGTGACGGACGCTGCTATGTGATGGACGTCGGCAACCGCCGGGTGGCCGTATTCGGTCCGGACGGCCGGTTCGAGCGGTCCATCGGGCGACGGGGGGAAGGGCCGGGGGAGTTCGACACTCCGCTCCTCTTCTTGTCCGGGCTAGCGGACGGCATCGTGTCGGTGTGGGACCCGCACACCCGGCTGATCCACCGCTTCCGGACCGACGGGGTCTTCCTGGACCGGATCCGTTCTCCCGTCGCGGGGGAGGTCTACTACCGGCCGCAGGATGATCTCTTTATCGCCGTCCGGATCTACGGCACCTTCGAACAGGAGCAACTTTGCTGGGGCCAGGAGTTCCGCGCCCGGAAAGCCTCCGGCGATACGGTCAGTCAGGCCCGCACCCCGCTGGTCCACGTCAAGTACTTCGTCCCCTGGGAGGGGATGACCCGCAACAACGGCGGGCTGGAGTATCTGCCCTTCATCCGCGAGCCCAGCATGACCTACGCCGGAGACCAGGGGATGGCATCCACGGTCGGGACCGAGCCGGTCGTGGAGATTCATGCCTTCGATGGGACTATGCGTCGACGGATCCTCATCGAGAGCTTGCCTGACGGGACGGTGACCTCCCGGGAGGAAGCCGATTACTGGGCCGATTTCGACCGCCGCTTCGCTGGTCTGGACACTGGGGAGGAACGATACCGGGAGTCCCAGCGGGTCCGGATGGTCTTCCCGGAGCGGAGGACCCTCTGGAGCGACATCCTGGTGGACGACCGGGGGCACTTCTGGCTCCAGGTCTTCGAGGAACCCTACGAACAGGTCCGCCGGGGGGGAGGCGTTCTCTGTGATGTGCTGAGTCCGGTGGGGGAGTATCTGGGACGGACCACCCTGCCGGCCTTCGGCCATGTCTCCGGCAGCCACCTGGTCGGGAGCGTGGTCGATCCGGCGAGCGGAGCGGAGACCTGGACCGTCTGGCGACTGGTCCCGCTCCCAGAAGGATTCGTGTATCGGTAGAAGACCGTGCCGAGGACGGGTCAGGGACCGCTTCTATCCTTCAGGGCTCGATCCCCAGACTGCGTAGCATCATGGCGGCGTTGGTGTTCCCCGGTTCGAGCTCCAGTGCCCGTCGGTAGGCGTCGATCGCCCGCTTGCGGTCTCCGATCTTGACGTACGCTTCGCCCAGGCTGTCCCAGGGGTTGCCCGATTCGGGGTAGACCTCGGTATTCATCTCGAAAAGGGTGACCGCTTCAATCAGGTCCCCCTGGCGCAGGAACCGGTAGCCGGCTGCGTTCATCTCATCCTCGGCGAACACCAGGTCGTCCCGCCGACCCGATCGGACCATCTCGAAGAGTCGGCGTCCTGCTTCCGGGCCGTTCTCCCGGGTTTCCTGCTCGATGGCCGAGGCGGCGGAACGTTCGAGCTGTTCCATCTGGACCCGGAAGAACTCGGGCATGCCGCGGTCCACGCCTTCCCGGAAGCGGGCCAGGGCGTTCGGACGGTCCCCCAGGGCCCGGTAGGCATAGGCGAGGCGGAAGACGGCATTGAGCGACCAGGGGTAGGTCTCCTCCTGCCGGAGCAGCACCGAGACGGCCTGGTCGGGCTTCCCGATCTCCATCAGCCGGTCGGCGATCTGCATGAGGGCCATCTCGGTGGGGCTCACCTCGAAGCCGAGACGCTCCGAGAGCGACCGGTAGTGCTCCTCGACGGCCGGCAGGCCGGCGGCGACGGTCTCCGGGGGACAGGTGTAGTCATGGAACAGGGCCAGCAGTCCCTCCCGGCAGGCCGTGTAGGCCCGGTGAGCGTCGGCGCTTTCCCGTTCCAGGTCGGACCAGGACCACCGTAACCCTTCCCGTCCAGGGGCGGACAACTCCTCGCGGAGCAGGTAGGGGAACGGGTCGGGGAGCCGGTTGTCGGTCTCGGGGGGGTAGTGGTAACGGGTGACGTGGAGGAAAGGGGCGGCCGCGGAGGGGGTCTCGGACCGGGTGACGCTCTTCTCCTCGAACCAGCCCGGCAGGGGGGCATAGTCCCTGGCCCAGCCGGGATCGGTGACCAGGAGGGCATCGAAGAGATCGGGCTCGGTCAGCCAGGTCCAGACCCCGAAGAGACCGCAATCGTAGGTCCCCAGCAGGACGTGGAAACCGTTGGTGCGATACTCCCGTTCCAACCACGGCAGGAGTTCTTCCCGGAGGAACGTACGGAACTCCTCGGCCCGGACCGGGACCTCGTTCCCGCCGGTCGCCCGGGGCAGGACCTCCTCGTGTCCACGCTGGTCCAGCCCCACCACGATCAGCGGTGGGATGTCACCGAACCCGCTCAGACTCTCGATCTCACCGACCAGGCCGGCGAAGTACTCCAAGGGGCCGCCGAAGAGCTTGATGAGCACCGGATAGCCGGCCTCCGATGCGTCATAATGTTCAGGCAGGTGGACGTTGACCTCGCGTGGTGTGCCCAGGATCCGGGATGGGATCTCCCGCTTCTGCCCGATGAGGAGACTTTCACCGGGACGACCCGGGAACAGGATCAGGATCAGGATCAGGACGGCTGCGACGGGGAGAGCGAGCAGCAGGATCCGGCGGGATCGTTCGGTCACGTCGTAAGCACTCCACCTCAAGGTTGCTCGGTGGTCACCTCTGGGGCAGAAGATGATACGCGGATGGACCGCACCGGGGTTCGGTCACAACGGGCGCTCCCCGGACGCGGATTGGTGGTCGCCCATTGTGATGACGAGAACCTTGGGGCCGCGCGGTCGGTATTGACGTACTGTCTATAGTGTATATATCATAATACAAGAACGTCGTGATTTGGAGAGGGGTTCGGACCGGTACCGTAGCCCCGGGTCCAGCGAAGGGGTGATCAGATCGATGAGTCCCCGTGGGAATGGACAGGGCAGGGGTTGGGGTGGAGGGCAGGGACGTGGAGCAGGTCGCAAGGGACGGGTCATGGGTTTCCTGCACCCCTGTCTGCTGGCCCTGCTCGCCCGGGAGAGCACCCACGGTTACAGCCTGCTGCAGGGACTCGGTCCGTTCGGTTTCGAGCCGGATCGGCTCGATCCGAGTCTGGTCTACCGGGCGTTGCGGGAGATGGAATCCGACGGGCTGGTCCGATCGACCTGGGAAGATGAGAGTCTCGGGCCCCAGCGCAGGGTCTATGCCCTCACCGGTGACGGCCGGGATGCCTTGACCGTCTGGATCCGGGACCTGGAGACGACCCAGGAGGAGATCGACCTCCTGTTGGTGGCACTGAATCAGAATGCCGGCTAGACAAGGGACGATCGCAGTCGCAGTGATCGTTCCTGCCCGGCACCGAAGAAGAGGATGAGCCGATGAAGAAGATCTGGCTGACCTCCGCTGCAGTACTGCTGTTCGGTACCCTGGCCTGCGCCTACGCGCAATCCCAGGAACCGCCGCAACAGCAGCAGCCGCCCGTCGTCTACGGGCGTGGCCGGGGCGGCATCCCTTTGGCCTGGAACGACCTGGACAAGGACGGGGTCTGCGACCTGACCGGACAGCCGGTCGGTCAGCGCCCCATCGCTTACGGTTGGGGCCGCGGCCTGGGCGGCGGCTGGGGCCGGTGGGCCGTGGCCGGACAGGTCGCCGGACAAGTCCCCGCTCAGGTACCCGGGCAGACCCCGGGCCAGGTGCCTACCCTCTACGGCCGGGGCCGAGGCGGAGTACCCTACGCCTGGAACGATGTGAACCGGGACGGGATCTGCGATCTCACCGGTCAGCCGGTGGGACAGCGCCCGATCGCATTCGGCGGGGGCATGGGTCTGGGGCGCGGCCGTGGTCTGGTCGGCGGCTGGGGCCGGGGTGCCGGCCGGGGCCGCGGCGGCCGCTGGTGGCGATAGCCGGAGCGCCCGTTTCGGCCGATTGACCGGCCACCGGGTAACCTGACCCCGGTCGACCCGCGTGGGGAGTCGGGTTGGGGGGTGCAACCGCGAGCCGGTTCGATTACGCTGGGGGTGACGGTCCCCACCCGTTGCCCCGCATCTCCGGCCCTTTCCCCCGGGAGAACCCCCGACATGTATCGTCTCTCCGCGTTCCGCGTCCCGCTGGTCGTCCTTATTGTCCTTCTGCTCCTGCCGGTGAATCTGCGGGCCCAATCCCTGGACGTCCGTCCGGATGCCTGCACCAACCTGCTGGTGACGAAGGGGGCCTCGACCGACGGATCGGTGATGATCACCTATACCTGTGACGGGGAGTTCCACAGCCACCTGGAGCGCACGCCCGCGGCCGACCATGAGCCTGGCAGCTTCGTCGAGGGCCTCGCCGGGGGACGCATTCGCCAGGTCCCCCATACCTATGCCGTAGTGAGCTACATCAACGAACACCAGGTGGCCGTCGGGGAGACCACCTTCGGCGGACGCCGGGAACTGTCCAACCGGCAGGGCCTGCTCAGCTATCCCGACCTCATGCAGCTCGCATTGGAGCGGTCCCGGACCGCCCGGGAAGCGATCCAGGTCATGATCGGTCTGGTCGAGGAGTACGGCTACCGCTCTTCGGGAGAGTCTTTCTCCATCGGGGACACCGAAGAGGCCTGGATCCTGGAGATGATCGGACCGGGGCCCGGAGTCCTGGGCGCCCTCTGGGTGGCGGTCCGCATACCGGACGGTCATATCGCCGCCCACGCCAACAAAGCCCGGATCGGTGCCTTCCCGCTGGATGACCCGGAGAACTGCCTGTACTCGGAGAATGTGGTCTCGTTCGCCGTGGAGAAAGGTTACTACGACCCACGGTCGGGCGAGCCCTTCAGTTTCTGTGAAGCGTATTGTCCGGCCGGTCCGGCCGATCTGAGGGTCACCGAAGCCCGGGTCTGGAGTCTCTTCCGCCGGGCGGCGCCCTCACTCGACTTGCCGGCCGATTACCACCGGGGGATTTCCGGGGCCGAACGCTACCCGCTGTCGATCCGGCCGGATACGCCGCTCTCGGTGGGGGATGTCATGAACCTCATGAGGGACCACTACGAGGGGACTCCCTTCGACATGACCGTCGGCGTGGATGCCGGCCCCTACGGCTCCCCGCTGCGGATCCGGCCGCTGGGCTGGGAGGTGGACGGGGTCGCCTACAGCTGGGAACGCTCCATCTCGACCCAGCAGACCGCCTTCTCTTTCATCAGTCAGTCGCGCTCACGGTTGCCTGCTCCGGTCGGCGGGATCATGTGGTACAGCCCGGACGACACCAACTTCGCGTGCTATGTCCCCTTCTACTGCAGCATCGATGACCTGCCGCTCTCCTACACGGTCGGATCGATCCGTGATTTCTCGTGGGAGTCGGCCTGGTGGGTCTTCAACTTCGTCTCAAACTTCTCGAACCTGATGTACTCGGAAATGATCCAGGATGTGCGGGCAGTGCAGTCCGAGCTGGAGGCGGCGTTCCTGGACCGACAGGCGGCGGTGGAAGCGGCTGCCGTGACGCTGCTGGGAGCGGACCGGGAGCAGGCGGTACGGTTCCTGACCGACTACTCGGTGGGCGGGGCGGAGCGGGTCGTCGTGCGCTGGCGCCAGTTGGGGGAGGACCTCATCGCCGACTATAACGACGGCTACATCCGCGGCCGGAGTCTCGGGTATCCGGAACCGTGGTTGCGTAAGGTCCTGCAGCTACGCCCTGACCAGTTCAAGGTGCCGCCGATCCTGTGAGGAGACCGCGGACGGGATCCCGGGGCTGGCGGCTCGCCGGTCTGCTGGCCCTCGCCCTGCTCCTGCTCTGCCCGGAGAGTACCGGAGCCCAGGTCGGGAGCCGCCGCCGGGCCGCCCAACCGGACACCACCTCGGCCTACGGAGTGGGTCTGGGCGGCGGGCTGCTCACCGTCGAGGCGTTCTACACTGGCGAGGTCATCGCCAACCTCGATGGCGGCATCGCCTCCGGAACCGCCTGGCACGGGGTGGCCGATCTCATGTTCACCGTGGATCCGACCCCGCTGTGGGGTGTGAGCGGGACCCGGATCGGGGTGGATCTCATCGGCATCCACGGTGATCCCCCGGGGAGGCTGACCGGTGACTGGCAGGGGGTGAGCGACATCGCCGCCCCCCGGACACTCCGTATCTACGAGCTGTGGCTGCGGCAGCAGCTGATCCCGGACCGGCTCTCACTGCTGGCGGGGATCTACGACGTCAACACCACCTTCGATGTCCTGGAGACCGCCACCCTCTTCCTGAACAGCTCGTGCGGGATGGGTCCCGACTTCGCCAACGGCGGACCGAACGGGGCGCCGACCTACCCCTATCCCGGTCTCTCCCTGCTCGTCCAGGGGAACCTCTCCGAACACTTCGAGCTGTCGGCTCTGCTCGCCGACGGCGTGCCCGGTGATCCCGACGATGCGGAAAGCACGCAGTACCGTATCGAGGCCGGTGAAGGCACTTTGCTCGGCAGCGAACTCGCCTGGGTCTCGGATCGTGAGGGACTGACGACACTCCCGCCGGCCGCCACCCGCTGGAATGCTCGTCGGCGACGTGCCGGGGCCCACGCCGGGTGGGGGAGTGGGACGGCGGGCCGGTGGGGGGCGGGTGGCTGGGGAAGACAGCGGGGCCGGCCGCCGGTCCCGGAGCCGGCCCCGTCCGGGTTGCCCGGGACCGGTGTGCTGCACTACGGCAAGGTCGCCCTCGGCCTGTGGCGGTCCACCTCCCGGTTCACCCTCCCGCCGGCGGGAGGCGAACCCGGAGATACCCTCGTCCGCGAGGGTTCATGGGGGGGCTACCTGCTGGCCGAGCGGATCGTGGCCCCCGACCGGACCGATCCGCAGCGGATGGTGGGGGTCTTCCTGCGGCTCGGGGCGGCCGACCCGCGGGTCGAGGAGATCGATCGCTATGTGGGCTGCGGGATCATGGCCGCCCGTCGGCTGGCCGGGGCGCGCCAGGCCCTGCTCGGGCTGGCACTTTCAGCCGCCCGGCTCGGCCGGAACTGGGCCGATCGGTTGGGTGTGGGGGATGGGGCGGACCGCTGGGAAGTGGCCGCCGAACTCACATTCCGGCTCCAGGTAGGAAAGAGTTGGGCTCTCCAGCCCGACCTCCAGTACATCGTCCATCCGGGCTTCACGCC
>CAYUVJ010000050.1:0-10421 GCA_964447955.1 uncultured Gemmatimonadota bacterium | reverse complement strand
TAACTCCCCCCGCCCCGCAGGCTCAGAGGGCGGCGGCCGTCACTGTTGATGCGCACCGAGACCCCGTCCCACTCATAAGGCCCGGCCGGGATGACCACCTCGTCCTCGGTGTCGGGGTCGTAGTAGACGGTGAAGTCCTCCGGGACCAGGTCGAACTGCCGCTGGAAGGTCAGGAAGTGATTGGCCGTGTTCTCCATGAAGGTCCAGATGCGGAACTCCAGCCGCCGGGTCTCCAGCCGGTCCGCCAGGTCGGTCAGGTAGGAGCCCTCCAGCCCGAAACTGACCTGGCGGATCCCGAGGTGTCCGGGCCGCGGGCTCCAGCCGACCTGTCCGCTGGTCTCCCGCAGGCCGGTCCGCCGGATGTAACCGGTCTCGGGTTCGAACTCCTCGCCCACCTGGCGATGCTGGAGTTCGGCCTCCCAGAGGTCGGAGTCGAAGCGGTATCGGCCGCTGTAGGCCAGGTTGTTCCCGTCAGCCAGGATCCCGGTGATGTCCGGGTCGAAGACCCCGGCCAGCTGACCGGTCAGCGAAGTGCTCCGTCCCAGGGCGAAGTTGGCGTCCAGGCCGACCGTCCGGTTGAAGTCGCCGTCCCGGGCGTCCTTGCTGGCCGCCAGCAGCCCCACCGAAGAGCGGCTCAACACATTGCGGCGCAGGCTGACCACCGACCAGAGCGTGGTCGGGACGAAGACATCGGTGGTGTCGTCCTCGGCGTACCACTTCTCATCGGTCACTACGTTCATCGCCCCGACCGTCCAGCCGCCGGCCAGGCCGGTCAATTTACTGCCGCCCAGGATCGGGACCTCCTGACCCTCCGACAGACCGATCCGCCGGCTGTAGAAGAGCTGCAGGTCGGGTCCGCCCCCCTCCCCTCCCCCCGGGCCGTGGCCTCCGCCGGTTCCGCCGAAGATGCCCGCCCCTTCCAGGAAGAAGTCCCGCTTCTCGGGGAAGAAGAGACTGAAGCGGGTCAGGTTGACGCGCTCCTGGTCGGCCTCGACCTGGGCGAAGTCGGTGTTGAAGGTCAGATCGAGGGTCAGGTTGGTGCTCAGACCGACCTTCAGGTCCAGCCCGGTGTCGGCCAGAACGTCGGTCTCCCGCAGGATGCGGCCGGTCCCGTCCTCCTTCTCCCGGGTGATCTCGCCGCCGGCCAGACCGTAGGGCTTGAGCTGGAGGTTGCGGCCGCTGCGCAGTCCCTCCAGGCCGACCAGCTGGCCGGCATTGGAGAGACGGGAGATGGCCCGGTAACCGAAGTCCCGAGGGGTCGGGACCCAGTAGACCTCCTCGTTCAAATGCCGCAGGTTGCGGTAGAAGTTGATCCCCCAGACCTGTTCACCGGGGTCGTCCGGGAAACGCAGCTGGCGGAAGGGGATGGCGATCTCGGCCGTCCAGCCCAGGGCATCGACCGTGGTGGCCGCCTCCCAGACGATGGTGAAGTCCCGGTTGATGTCCTTGCCCTCGTCGGTGATGTAGGCGTCGGACCGGGCGCCGGCCGGATTGACCTGGAACTGGAAGGCGTTGCGGTGATCGTGGAAGGTGTCGAGGACGATGTCGAGGTACTCGTCCCCCTGGAGCATGGAGTCCCGCCGCATCTGGGTGACGACCAGGTCCTCGGGGTGCGCCTCGAACATCCGCGCCCCGATATAGAGGGTGTCGTTGTTGTAGAGGATGCGGATCTCAGTCCGCTCGCTGGCCGGGGCTCCTTCCACCGGGTTGCGCTGGACGAACCCGGTGGCCGGCTCGGCCCGTTCCCAGGCCGGTTCGTCCAGGCGTCCGTCGAGCACGGGCAGTCCGGGGATACGGACCGCGCGTACGATATATCCACCCGGGTCGTAGGCGGTCATGTCCTGCTGGGCCGAAACGCTGGCAGCGGCGAGCACGGTCAGGAAGCAGGCCACGAAGATGGCTCGGGACATGGAGACCTTCATCTAAGAGAATCTCAGCCCACTCAGGCCTGCAGGCTGCTGCCGGTCAACCATTCATAGATCTCGCGGTAGCGACGTGAGGTCTCGGCGACGACCTCGGCCGGGAGTTCCGGCCCCGGGTCGGTCTTGTCCCAGTCCAGGGTGTCCAGGTAGTCCCGGACGTACTGCTTGTCGAGGCTCTGCTGGGAGCGGCCCGGCTCATAGGTCGCGGCCGGCCAGAAGCGGGAGGAGTCGGGGGTCAGTATCTCATCGATCAGGATGATGCTTCCGTTGAGCAGACCGAACTCGAACTTGGTGTCGGCGATGATGACTCCCTTGGCCGCCGCTTCCTCGGCCCCTTCCAGGTAGATGGCCACCGAGAGGTCACGCAGCCGAGCGGCCGTCTCCTCACCGACGATCTCCGCCATTCGTTCGAAACTGATGTTCTCATCGTGGAGGCCGCGCTCCGCTTTGGTGGCGGGGGTGAAGATCGGTTCGGGCAGGCGATCCGATTCCCGCAGTCCGTCCGGCAGGGCGACCCCGCTGACCGATCCCCCTTCCTGATATTCCTTCCAGCCGGATCCGGCCAGGTAACCCCGGACGACGCACTCCACCGGAAAGGGCTCGGCTTTCCGGACCAGCATACTGCGGCCCCGCAGCACCTCATGGTGGGGCCGGGCCGCCTCGGGGTAGCGTCGGGGGTCGATGCTCACCAGGTGGTTGGGCACCAGGTCCTGCATGCGGTCGAACCAGTAGGACGAGATCTGGGTGAGGACCGCCCCTTTGTCCGGGATCGGAGTGGGGAGGACCACATCGAAGGCCGAGAGGCGGTCACTGGCCACGATCAAGAGGTGGTCGTCGAGGTCGTAGATGTCCCGCACCTTGCCGCGTCCCACCAATCGGAGTCCTTCCAGTTGAGTGGTCCGGATCGGTTCCATCTGCTACTCCTCCCTCTCTGGCACCCCGCCCCGGAGGCGGGTCTACGATATCGTGACGGAGCCGGATCGACCGGCGCCGGGGCACATTATCATAAGGAAAGGTCGGGCTGGCCAGTCCCGGAATCGAGGCGTCGGCGGATCAGGGATGAGGCGGGACGGGTCCGAAGAGGACGAGGTTGCCGCTGAACCCGGTCAGTTCGACGTAGGCCTCCCCGCTCCCGATCGTCCCCTCCAGACCACGCCGGCTCGTGCGCTCACCGGTCAGGACGAAATCGAGCGGCACCGAGATGCTCCCCGAAAAGGTACTCAGTTGGACTCGGGCGCCCTGTGGCCCATGGATCCGGAAGAGGATGTCGCCGGAGTGGCTGCTGAGTCGATAGGAACCGTCCAGGGCCAGCGTGCCCTCATAGGTGATGTTCCCGCCGGTGTTGCTGGCCCGGACCGACACCGCCCGGGCCTCCTCGATGACGATGTCGCCCGAAACGCAGGTGACCGTGATCCCTCCCCCGGCACCGGTGATGCGGACATCTCCCGAGACGGTGTTCACATCGGCGCCGAAGGGACTCCTCTCGAGGACGATGTCCCCGGTCATGGAACCGAGCCGCACCTCCCGACCGGCATCCCGGACCTCCAGCCTCCCGTCGACCGTGTCGAGGGTCATGGGTCCTTCTATTCCAGCCACGGAGATCGACCCCGAGGAGGTCTCGACCTCGAGTGGATGATCTACCGGCAGCTCGATCCGCAGCCGGAGGTTCCGTCGGGTCCCCCCTCCCGGTTCATCCCAGCCGGGCGAGGGACGACGGGGGACACGCACCTCGACCCGATCCCCCCCCGCGACGACCTCCACCGGCATGGCCCCGTTGATCTCCCCGTCGGGGATCTCCGGTCCGGGAGGGACTTGCCGACGGATGTGGAGGACCGCCCCTGACCCCGTTCCCGACCGTACCTCCACGTCGCCAAGCAGATTGACGACCCGGAGCGGGATACCTGAAGGCAGCGGGACAGTCCGGGTCTCCTCGGTCCAGCGGATCGCCTGGGCCCCGGTCAGAGCCGGCTGCAGAAAGACCACGCCCGTGCTTCCGAGGCCGATCAGGACGGCGCTCAGGGCAACACGGGCGTGGCGGAGGTTCTGTGCGGATGTCATGCCGACTATTGTCGGATACCGTGTACTCCTCTGCAAGCTCGCGCCCGACCTCTCGGTCGGGGAGCTCCTTCAGGGGTCTATCGCCGGCGGACGACCCGCACCGAACCCGAACCGGTGTCTATGTAGATGTTGCCTTCCCCCTCACCGATCATGCCCAGCACATAGGAGCGGCTCTTCTTACGGATCTTCATCGGCACATCCACCGTGATGCTGCCGCTGCCGATATCGATCTCGAGTTCGGCGTTCACCGCTTCGGAGAGGGCCAGGGTCACACCCCCCGAGCCGGTGTCGATGACCAGCGACCGCACGGCGCTGAGCAGGTCGAGAGCGACCGCGCCGCTCCCGGTGTCCAATCTCAGGACCTCGCCGGTGACCTCACGCAGGTCGATCCGGCCCGACCCGGTGTCGGCTTCGAGGTGGGTGACCTGGATATCCGCACCGACCACCTTGCCGGAACCGGTGTCAACGCGCACTCTTTCTCCTCGGATCCGATTCAGGGTGACGTTGCCCGAACCGGTGTCGATATCCACGTCGCCCTCGACGTCGGTCACGTCCACCGAGCCCGAACCGGTGTCCACGAGCAGGAAACCGTGGACCTTGCTGGCCGTGACCCCGCCCATGTTCGTGTCCACCCGGATGTCGCCGGCGACGTTCTCCACCGTGACCTCACCGCCGGCCAGATAGGCCCGCAGGCTGGTCCCGGCCGCCAGGCTGACCTCCAGGTCGGCCCAGGCCTCGAGTCCATTGCCCGAACCGCTCAGGCGTACCCGATGCCCGCGGCTGAGACCGCCGCCGAAGGTTCCGTCGTCACGCACCTGTACATAGGTGCTGGAGCCTCTTCCCAGGGCCGGGTAGACCACCCGGTCGTCGGGGAAGATGACCCGGAGTGTCGGGCAGTCGTCCAGCCGACCACTCTCGATCTCGAGCCGGGCGGAATCGGGTCCTTCCCTATGGACGATGACCGCGGTCGTCCCTTCACCGCCGTGGATGACGAGATGTCCGGCCAGGTTGTAGACCGCCACCTCCGGGCCGTCCAGGACGTGGCGGCTCTCTTCCTGGGCGGTGGCGACGGCCCCGGAGGTTCCCAGAGCCAGCACGAGGATGAAGAGACCGACCCCTCGGGTACGGAACGACATGTGCATCCCCCTCTATATTCCAGACCCGGTGCGTCCGGGTCCGGGCAGACCAAAGGCCATTCCATCTGTACGAGGGAACAGGTCGCCGGGTTTCAGCGACCCTCAGGGATGTCCAGCAGCAGTTCCCGGAGTATCTGTCCGGCGACCTCCGCCACGTCGGAGCCGGAGCCCCACCAACGGACCCGCCCGTCCGGGCCGATGATGACCGTGTGCGGGATACCCTCCACTCCGTAAGCCAGGTGGGTGCGGTTGTCCTCCAGCACAGCCACGGGATAGTCGAGTCCCCGCTCAGCCACGAAGGACCTCACCAGGGAGGTCTCGGATTGACGATCATCCAGTCGGGTCAGACCGATGACCACCAGCCCGTCCCCTCCCAGGGTCCGGCGCCAGTCGGAGAGGACCGGATAAAGGTCGGCACACGGCCCGCACCAGGTGGCCCAGAAGTCGAGCACCACAACCTTGCCCCGCAGTCTACTCAGGCGCAGGGGGGGGCTGCCGATCCAGACAGCCCGTCCCAGGGGTGGTGCCGGCCGGCCGACCAGTTGCTCGGGTGCCACGGTCCGGGGTCGGAACTCACCCCCCAGGTCGTCCCGCCAGGGGATGGGGTCGGGGCACTCGAGCACCACCGGAGGTTCCCCGGCGGCGACCAGTTCGAGGTCACCGTCGCCGTCCAGATCGCCGACCCGGAGTGGACCTGAACCGACACCCGGTGGCGCCCACGTCTGGAAGCGGTGACCGGCCAGACGCCAGATGCGCACCCCCCGGAGACTCTCCCCGAGCACCTCTTCCCGGCCGTCACCGTCCAGGTCGAGGGAGCGGAGATGTTCGAACCGTCCGAAACCCGGTACATCCTCGATGAGCTGGTAGCTCCAGCCGCTCCGGCCCGGTCGGAGCACGGCCACCCGGGCTCGGGCCAGCCGTCCGTAGTCCATGTGCCAGCCGTCGGCCACCACGACCTCGGACCGCCCGTCCCCGTCGAGGTCAGCAGCCGTCAGGGCATTGACCCCCTGCCAGGCCGGCAGTGGTTGGTTCCCGCCGGGCCGTTCCACGAAAAGGTCGCCCAGCGTTCCCAGCGAGTCGCCGTAGACCCGTCCCACGATCTGGAGGGCGGTGCCGTCCGGACCGGTCGGCAGATACAGCCGGCTCATTCCCATCCGGACGCGGGGGGCCTCCTCTACCCGCCAGCTCCCCGGGGCGCCCCCGGTCCCCATCCAGCGCACCTGCACGGTGCGGACATGGTAACGGCTGTCGAAGGCGCCCAGTTGCAGGTCGGTCACCCCGTCCCCATCCAGGTCGGTCGGCTGCAGGAAGGTCTCCTGGCTGCGTTCGGTCGGTAGAGTCCAGGGCCGTTCGACCCGGAACCCGTCCTCCTCACGACACAGGATCCAGAGATGGACGGAAGCACCTTCTACATACTGCTGCCAACCGAGGACCAGGACGACCTCGGCCAGACCGTCCCCGGTCAGATCGACCACCTCGGCCGCGGCCAGAGGCGCCGGCACCGGTGACGACCAGAGCAGCCGCAGCCCCGCGCCGGTCCCGACGTCGATGCGCACCCGTCCGGGTTCCAGGACCACCCGACCCGTCTCGTCCCGCCGCCAGCGTCCGTCCCCGCTCACCAGGTCGGTCCTCCCGTCGCCATTCACATCGCCCAGGGCCAGAGCAGTGACCCGCTCGGGCAGCCCCGGGACCAGAGCCCGGATCGGTTCCGCGTCCGGCCCGTCCCCCGGCCCGTCCACTCCGAAGGCGTAGAGAGAAGCGAGCACCGCGATCAGCAGTACCAGCAGGGAGGAACCGGCCGGAGTGTTCTCGGAGTGTCGTGGGAGAGAGTGCATACGGGGGGCAGACTAGTCACGACCGCTCCGCCCGGTCAACTCCCCGGCTTGAGCGTTGACACTCCGCCCCTCCCGGCCCGACCTTGTCCCCCGGACCTTCGACGGAGGCGTGCTGTATTGTCCCCATCCCCGACCCTCGTGAGCGGGCTCTCGACCGGCCGGTACGGTCGCCGGATCCCTCTCTTCGGAACCCTATTCACCCTGGTGACGGCGGTCGCCCTGCTGGCTTCCCCCCCTCCCGGCGCTCATGCCCAGGTGCAGGGGAACATCAGCCGGGGACTGCCCTTGTCACACCTCGAGGCAGACGCCTTGCTCGAGGAGCTCTCGGGCGAGATCGCCCATCATCACGTGGTGGAGATCGCCCAGTACCATCGCATCCAGGCTTCGCCCATGATGCGTGAGTCGGCCGAGTACGTGCTTGCCCGTCTCCAGTCATACGGCTACCCGGAGGCGACCCTGGAGGCCTATCCCTCCGACGGTCGCCGGGCCTACCAGACCTGGCTTTCCCCGGTCGGCTGGACCGTCCAGGAAGCCGAGCTCTGGATGACGACCCCGCAGCGGCGCCGACTGGCGCGCTACAGCGAGATCGCCATGTCGCTGGTCACCCTCTCGGCCTCGGCGGACGAGGAGGGACTGCTCGTCGACGCCGGCACGGGGACCGACCCGGCTTTCTACGACAGTACCGACGTGAACGGGAAGATCGTGCTGGCCAGTGGCTACGGCGGGGACGTCCATCGCCTGGCGGTGCTGGGACACGGGGCTCTCGGTGTGGTCTGCTGGAAGGACGATCTCGACCACCCCGACATGGTCCGTTATACCGGCATGTGGCCCAAGGCCGGGGAGCGGGAGCGCATCCGTTGGGGGTTCAACGTCTCTTTTCGCACCGGCCAGGAGCTCAAACGCCGGCTGGCGGCCGGGGAGGAAGTCCGCCTGCACGCCCGGGTCGACGGGGGGCGTCTCCAGGACGGTGAACTGGTCAATGTCACGGCGGTGATCCCGGGCAGTCGGTTTCCGGACCGTGAGATCGTCCTCATGGCCCACCTCGACCACCCCCGGCCCAGTGCCAACGACAACGCTTCGGGCTCGGCCGCGCTGCTGGAGATCGCCCGGGGACTGCACCGCCTGATCGCCGAAGGCCGCCTCGCCCCCCCCGAACGGACCATCCGCTTCCTCTGGGTGGCAGAGATGTACGGCACCGCCGCCTGGCTGGACACCCATCCGGATACCGGCCAGCGCAGCGCCTTCGGCATCAATCTGGACATGGTGGGCTCCCCGCCGGGTGAGAGCCGTCTACTGCTCTACCGCAACCCGCCTTCGTCCGCCTCGGTCCTGGACATCACCATCGAGGCCGCCGCCCGCTGGACGGCCGGGCAGGGAGTGCGCGAACCTAGGGGTTCGGCCGGCCCCATGGCCTGGGAGGCCGTCCCCTATTCCGGGGGCAGCGACCACTACATGTTCATCGATGGGGCGGTGGGCGTCCCCTCGGTGATGCTCAACAACTCGCCCGACCCTTACTACCACTCGAGCGAGGATACGCCCGACAAAGTCGATCCGACCGCCCTCAAGCGGTCCGCCCTGATCGCCGCCGGCACCGCCTGGTCACTGGCCACCCTCACACCGGGTGAAGCCGATGCCCTGCTGCAGGAGCAAGTCGCCGTCTCGATCGCCCGGCTCTCGCTCGATCAGCATTCTGTCACCTCCCTGCTGGAGACCCTCGATCGCGGTATGGAAGGGACCGAGGCGGCCTTGCTGGTCCGGGACGCCGGAGTGATCCTCGAGGCGATGATCGACCGGGAGATGCGAAGTGTGGAGAGCCTGCTGCGTCTGCTGCCGGCCGGCGCCGACTCGACCGAACAGGCCGGTTTCTCGGCCGCCGTCACCCGGGCCCGGGCCCAGCTGGACGCCCAGCGCTCCGTGCTGGCCGAACGGGTCCTGGGGATGGAGTTGGAGCGGATCGCCCGGGAACGCGACATGTACCCCCTGCCCCAGCTCCTCCCGATCGCTCCGCTGCCTGAGCGGGACCAGGCCGCCAACCTGGTCTTCCGGCGGGCCACCCGGGGACCGATCAACGACGACTGGTTCCTGGACCACCTGCCGGAGGACCGGCGGGACTGGTACCTGGAGGGCGAGGGCCAGACCCTGTGGCGTGATGGACTGCTGCGCTACGAGATCGTCAACCACATCGACGGGACTCGCAGTGCCCTGGAGATCCGTAACGCGGTCAGCGCCTCCTTCGGCCGGCAGCCGATCGACCGGGTGGTCACCTTCCTGCGGGACCTGGAGACGGCCGGACTGCTGACCACCCTGCGCGGCGGCAACGGCCGCTGAGCAGGGGGATCAGCGGGCGAAGACTGCCAGGACCGACATGACCTCGCGCTGGACCGTGCCCCCGGCCGGCCGGTTCAGCAGCACCCCTCCCGCGACCAGGGCGCTGGATCCCCCCCCGTCCAGGTTGAGTGCCTCGATACAATCCAGCTCCCGCATGATCGTGGCCAGTTCCCGCAGGTCGACTCCCCGACTGGCCGGCTGCCTCCCGTCCACCACCAGCAGGACCAGATCACCGCGCCGGGTGTAGCCGGCCGCGGTGCGCGGGTGTACCTGGGGGATCGAGGAACCGAAGAAGACCTCCTCGTCCACCGAGACCGCGACCCGGCCTTCGGCCAACAGAGCCGGGCCGGCCGCGACCGCGTCCCTCACGGGCCAGGGGCGGGCGTGGGTGAAGTCGACCGCCGCGGCGGGCTGTCCGAGCCGGTTGGGCAGCGGTGCGGGCCACTCGAACAGAGTGTCCCCCCGGCTGGCGGCCCAGGCCACGTCGATGCCGCCCTCCGCATCCAGTCCGAGGGCTGCCCGCACCGTCGGATAGCGCAACTCGGAGCGGGTGTAGTATTCGGCCGAGGGGGCCACGGTGTGCCCATCCAGGTGGAGCAGACCGACGTGCTCGGCCGGCAACGCCCCCATCTGGAAGTAGCCGGCGTTGATCACCAGGGCTGCTCCGGTGCGGGCGGCGAACTCGGCCGGGGTCTCTCGCCGGTCCGTATCGGTGGATACCAGGACCCGCGTCTCCAGAACGGGATCGCGTTCCGCGATGCGGGCATACCAGGCCCGCAGCGGAAGATCGGGGTTGTGGCCCTCGAAGAGCTCCACCCCCTCGGGCAGGCCCAGTTCGGGTGCCTCCACCCGTCGCCAGTTGAGGGGCAGGTCATCCCCGGCCCCCGCACCGCACCCCCCGACCAGCAGCAGCCCCATCAGCGGCAGGAGCAGACCGCGGCGCGCTCCCCGATGGGACGCAGAGAACTTGCAGACCGGATAAGACAGGGCCGTCCGGCCGGATCCCGCGGGACCGGCCGGACGGCCTGTGAGCAGGCAGGTCATGATTCCTCCGGTGCCGGGCTCAACGGCTCGGAGGCTTCTCCCAGGCCTGGATGCCCTCCACCATCCATTCGGGCATGGGGGCGTCCTTCAGATAGTGG
>CAYUVJ010000049.1:1874-10423 GCA_964447955.1 uncultured Gemmatimonadota bacterium | reverse complement strand
CCCGGCGGACGGACCCCCTTCCTGCTAGCCCATCTCCAGCACCTGGGCTCGCGGATCTGGGTCCAGACCGGCATCCGGGCCTTCGTCTCGGCGGCCATCATCGTCGGCGCCTGGCTGGTGGCCGGCCCGGTCGGTGTGGACCAGCTGCCGGTAGCCCGCCTGGTGGTGGTCGGACTGGTACTGGGCGGCTACAACCTGATCGTCGTCCTGCTGGTCCATCCCTATCGTGATCCTGCCCGGGCCGCCGAGGCTCAACAATTCCTGCACGGAGTCTTCTACGCCACCATCGTCATCGACTACAGCATCCTGACCTATGCGGTCTGGCTGGCCGGCGGGACCCGCTCTCCCTTCCTGGCCTTCTTCCCCCTCCACCTGATGAACTGCATCCTGCTCAGCCAGCGGGCGGCGGTAGGCAGCACCATCTGGGCCTTCACCCTGCTCGCCGGGCTGGTGCTGGGGGAGTACTACGGCCTCATCCCGGCCCCGGCCCCCGAAGGCATGGTCGCCGACCCACGCGTACTGGACGGGCGGTATGTGCTCATGGTGCTGGTGGTTTTCGCCCTGCTTTTCACCGCCATCGTCTTCCTGCTGCGCGGTTTCAGCGAACTGCTGCGGCGCAACGAACGGCAGATCCGGCAGGCCAACGAGGAGCTGGGACGTCTCTCCAGCATGCGCCGGGACTTCCTGCACATCACCCTCCACAACATCCAGGCGCCGGTCGGAGCGGCGACCATGCTGCTCAACAACCTTCGGGCCGGGTTCGGCGGGCCCCTCACTCCCGACCAGGACCGCTGGCTCGAACGCAGTCTCCAGAGACTCGATGACGTGAGCGACTTCATGTACGACCTGCGTGTGCTGGGTTCGCTGGAGAGCGAGACGCTCCGGGAAGAGGTGCGGGAAGTCGACCTGCGGACCATGCTGCAGGGACTGGAAGAGGAGTACGCCGAGATGGCCCGGGCCCGCCGTCACAGGCTGACCCTGGAACTGCCGACCGTCCTCCCCCCCGCGCGGGGCATCGAACGGCTGCTGCGTGAGGCGGTGGCCAACTTCATCACCAACGCCATCAAGTACACCCCCGAAGGGGGGCGCATCGTCATCCGGGCCCGGAAGCTCTCTTCACAGGTCCGGATCGAGGTGCAGGACAACGGTATCGGGATCGCTCCCGAGGACCAGGAGCGTCTGGCCGACGAGTTCGTGCGGATCCGCCAGGCCGGGACCCCGCTGGCCAACGTCCCCGGGGACGGATTGGGACTCTCCATCGTCCGCCATGTGGTCCAGGCCCATGGTGGACGGACCGGGGTGGAGAGTGAACTGGACCGGGGGAGCACCTTCTATGTGCTGCTGCCGATCGCCCCTACTTCAGCTTCTCCTTCAACACCCGCAGCAGGTTCTCCGGATTGATCGGTTTCTGAAAGACCCCGGCCAGACCGAGTGAAGCGTAACTGGTGCTCCGGTCGAGCTGGTCCCCCACCGAACTGAGCATGTAGATAGGTATCCTCCGGCCCAGGGCTCGCAGATCGGTGACGAAACTGGTGCCGGCATCGATCTCTTCCATCATCAGGTCGACGATCACCAGATCAGGTTCGACCTTCTGGGTAACCTTGAGTCCGTTCTCGGCGCTCGAGGCCTGCTCGACCACATAGCCGTTCGCTTCCAGGATGGTCTTGATGGCCTCCAGGTAGTCAGGATCGTCGTCGATCGTCAGGATTACATGTTTTCCGTCTCGCATCGCTCGTCGCCATGGCTGGGCCCGGCCTGCCGGCCGGACCGTGGGAGTCCTATCCGGCAGCCGTCGGGAATGCAGCCTCCCGCAGCACCGGTTCGATAAATCTCACTGCCGCCTCCAGGTTCCGGACCGCCTCCTCACCGAGACCCTCCCCGAAACCCTCGAAATCATGGCCGCGGATGCCCAGCACGAAGCCCAGCGTATCCGAACCGAAGAGGTCACGCGCCAGGGCCAGCAGGGCGGCCGGTGAGACCGAATGGCTCGAGAAGCTCAGTTCGGCCTTCGGTGCCAACGGCTCGAACCTGAACGGCTCTTCCCCGGAGACGGCGGCATCGGCGAAGATGACCACTTCATGTTCGGCCACATCGACCGCCGTCTCCAGCTGCAGCTGGTAGTCGACGTCCACGGTCACGCCCTCGATCCCCATGGCCTCTACGGCCCGAGCCAGTTCGGGCCCCAGGCCGTCGTCCCGACGGGCCGGGTTGCCGTAAGCGAGTACGAGGATCTTATTCGCTTTCCGCGTTCCCATATTCGCTCAGTGCCCTTCTTCTACTCCTTGACCTTGCGGTCGACCGTGGTGCCTTCGGCGTCTACCATCTCGACTACCAGCGGCATCTGCCCCAGCGCGTGGGTGGCACAGCTCAGGCAGGGATCGTAGGCCCGGATGGCCACCTCGATGCGGTTCAGCATCCCCTCGGTGATCTCCGGTTTCCCCGAGATGTAGTCCTGGGCGACCTTCGTGACCGCCTGGTTCATGGGCTCGTTGTTGTTGGTGGTCGAGACGATCAGGTTAGCCATGACCACCTGGTCGTTCTCGTCGATCCGGTAGTGGTGGAAGAGCGTCCCGCGGGGGGCCTCCAGGATACCGACCGCCTCACTGCGCCGCTCCCCCTTGACCACCAGGTCCTCCCCCTGCAGGTCGGGATCGTCCAGCAGGTCACGCATCTTCTCGGCCGCATGCAGGGTTTCGATCATCCGGGCCCAGTGGTAGGCCATGGTGATGTTGTTGGGTTTGTCGGCCGTGACGGCCTTGAACTCCTTCCGCGCTTCCTCGGCCTCGGGGGTGTCGATGAAGTCACAGGTGTTCACCCGGGCCAGCGGACCTACCCGGTACCACCCCTGCTCGTGCCCCAGCGACTTGATGAAGGGGAACTTCATGTACGACCAGGACCGGACCTCCTCGGCGATGTACTCGAGGTACTGCTGGTTGTCCACGTGGTCGAAGATCTTGTTCCCCTCGGCGTCGATCGCCCGCAGTCCGCCGTTGTAGAGGTCCATCGCCCCGTCTTTCCGGACGATGGAGAGGTGGTTGGAGGGGAAGGAACCGAAGTCCTTGAGTTCCTCCAGGTGTTCGACAGTGTAGTCCTTGGCGATCTTGACCGCCCCGCGGGACCATTCGAGCATCTGGTCGATGTCCTTGAGGAGGAAGTCGCGCTCCTCCAAGGAGAGGTTCTTGTTGATCCCGCCCGGGATCGCCCCGGTCCCATGGATCTTCTTCCCCGCGGTGAGCCGGATGACCTCCTGCCCGAACTTGCGCATCATCACGGCCTGGACCGCCAGGTCTGGGTACTTGGCGATCACTCCGATGACGTTCCGGATGGCCGGGTCGGCGTCGAAGCCGAAGAGCAGGTCGGGCGAGCAGAGGTGGAAAAAGTGCAGGCTGTGCGACTGGAAGATCTGTCCGTAGTGCATCAGCCGCCGCATCTTCTCGGCCGTCGGGGTCAGCTTCTCCCCTCCCACCAGCCGGTCGACGGCCTTGGCCGCAGCCAGATGGTGGCTGACCGGACAGATCCCGCAGAGCCGCTGGACCACTACCGGCAGTTCCCAGAACGGACGCCCCTGGATGAAGCGCTCGAACCCCCGGAACTCCACGATGTGGAGACGGGCCTGCTTGACCTCGTTCTTCTCGTCCAGCAGCAGGGTGACCTTGCCGTGACCCTCGACACGGGTGACGGGCTCGATGACCACCCGCTTGAGTCCTTTCTCAGCAGACACGGTCGTCCTCCGTTCAGGGTCAGTCGTACTTGATCAGCTCGTACGGGAGCTCCACCGGCTTGTCGGTGAGCAGGGCTACCAGGGCCTGCCAGATGGTGTCGGCCGGAGGCGGACAGCCCGGCAGGTGGTAGTCGATCTTCACCACCTCGTGGCAGGGATAGACCTTGTCGAGCATCAACGGGATCTCCGGGTCGTTCGGGGGCACCCCGGCCGGGTTGTACACCGACGGGCCCTTCACGTAGGCCTCCTCCAGGCATTCCTGGAGGGGGACGGTGTTACGCATCGCCGGGATCCCGCCCATGGTCGCGCAGTCCCCCACCGAGATGAGGATGTCGCAGTGCTTGCGGAAGTCCCGCAGCACCTCGACGTTCTCCTCATGGGTGCAGCCCCCCTCGATGAGCCCGATGGCGCAGCGGCCGGTGAACTCCTTGAAGTCATTGATCGGGGATTTGTCGAAATCGACCAGCTCGACCAGTTTCAGGATGCGCTCGTCGATGTCCAGGACGGACATGTGGCACCCGAAACAGCCGGCCAGTGACGTGGTTGCGACTCTCGGCTTCGCCATGGCTGTCCTCACTCTCCGGCTTCGGCCCGCTGGGCCTCGATATCGGAGCCGATGGGCTCATGGTCGTAGAGACGCTGACCGATCGGGACCTTGTAGCCCTCCCGTTTCTTCAGGATGGCTCCGACCGGGCAGATCTCCACCGCCTCGTCGGTCACATCGAGGTCGGTGTCCTTCAGCCGAGCCTCGCTGTTCACCGCCAGCCGCTTGTGCGGACCGCGACCCACGAACCCGAAGACGTGCTTGCCGTCCAGGTCGCGGGAAGCGCGCACGCAGCGGCCACAGAGGATGCAGCGGTTGTGGTCGATCATCACATCGGGATGCGAGGCGTCCACCTCGCGCTCCGGCCACTGGTAAGTGTAGCGCGGGGCGGTGATGCCCAGCCGGTAGGCCATGGCCTGCAGTTCGCAGTTCCCGCTCTTCTCGCAGAACATGCAGAAGTGGTTGCCCTCGACGAAGAGCAGTTCTACCAGGATCCGGCGGAACTCACGCAGGGTGTCGGTGTCGTTCTCGACGACCATCCCCTCGCCGGCCGGCTGGGTGCAGGCGGCGGCGGGTCGGCCGTTGACCATCACCGTGCAGATCCGGCAGCTCCCGAACGGCTCGAGTCCCGGCTTATGACAGAGTCGCGGGATGTAGACACCCGCTGCGTCGGCCGCCTCGATGATCATCTGGCCGGGTTCGGCCGTGATCTCGACGCTGTCGATCGTGAAGGTGATCTTCTCGGACATCTTCACAGTCCCTCCACTAACGGGTGTGTATCGATGGCCGCCCGGCGATATCCGCCGCCGGGGCGACCGCCGCGCTCAGGTCGAAGTCCCGGCGGAAGCCGTCCGGGTCGTCCTGGACGAGTCCTTCGTAGAGCGGGCGGAAGTACTTGAGCGAGGTGATGACCGGATTGGACGAGGTCTGGCCCAGCCCGCAGCGGCTGCAGGCCTTCATGACCTGACCGAGCTGTTCCATCTGTTCGATGTCGCCGGGCTCCCCCTTGCCGGCCATCAGCTTCTCCAGCGTGTGCTTGAGCTGGACGTTGCCGACCCGGCAGGGGGTGCAGTAACCGCACGATTCGTCCTCGAAGAACTCCATGAATGCGTGCGCCACCTCCAGGATGTTCCGGTCGGGGCCCAGGATGATGATCGAACCGCCGGTGGCCAGGTCCTCGAACCCGATGATGCGATCGAAGCCCTCGGGGCCGATCATCTGGCCGGCCGGTCCGCTCACCTGGACGGCGATGGCCTCGTCGCTCCCGGCCAGGTGGAGCACCTCGCGCAGGGTGATCCCGAAGGGGACCTCGAAGACCCCGGGCCGGCGGCAGTCACCCGAGACGCTCAGCAGCTTGGTCCCCGAGGACTGGGCCGTACCCAGCTCGGAGAACGAGGCCGGCCCCACTTCGAGCACTTTGGCCACACAGCAGTAGGTCTCGACGTTGTTGACCACCGTGGGGTAGCCCAGATAACCCTTCTGGGCCGGGAAGGGGGGACGGGTCTTGGGGTCGCCACGCAGGCCTACGCAGGAGCTGAACATCGCGGTCTCCTCACCGCAGACGTAGGCCCCGGCCCCCATCTGGATCCGGATGTCGAAGTTGAAGCACTCGCTCCCGGCACTGCCGCAGATCGACTCGCCCAGCAGCCCGTCGTTGCGGCGCTTCTGCAGGATCGACTCCAGGTAGTCCTTGAGGTAGGCGTACTCGCCGCGCAGGTAGACGATCCCCTCCTCGGCGCCGATGGCGTAGCCGGCCACCGTCATCCCCGCGAAGAGACGATCGGGCAGCTCAGTCAGGATGACCCGGTCCTTGAAGGTCCCCGGCTCACCCTCGTCGGCGTTGCAGAGGATGAACTTCTTCTCCCCCTCAGCTGCCCGGGTGAACTCCCACTTCAGTCCGGTGGGGAACCCGGCCCCGCCGCGGCCCAGCAGCCGGGAGGTCTTGACCGCCCGGATCACCTCGGCCGGACTCATGCCCAGGGCCTTGTGGGTGGCCTCACCCCGGTTGAGCGGGCTGAACAGGATCGGACCGCGCTTGCGGATGTTATTGTTCACCATCGCCTGGACCAGGTCGTGGGCGTTGTTGCCGTCGCCCAGCTTGGTGACCAGCCGTCTCGGGTCGCCGTGGTCCCGCAACCCCTCCACGATGGTCCGGACCTTGTCCGAGGAGAGCTCGGTGAAGATCACCTCGTTGATGAGGGCCGCCGGGGCCTGGTCGGACATCCCGATGCAGGCAGTCGTCTCCAGCGTGATCCTCCCGTCCGGGGTGGTCTCCCCCAGACCGATCCCGAGTTCCTCGCTGAATAGCCTGGCGATCCGGTCGAACCCGTGCATACGGTCGACGATGTCGTTGCAGAGCCGGATCACGATCCGGCCTTTCTCCTTATCGCTGAGGAATGCGTAGAAGGAGACGAAGCCCTCCACCTCCACCCGGGGGACGGAGAGTTCCCGGGAGATCACGGTCATCGCCTTGGGCGGGACATGGCCGTATTCCGCCTGGACATCGTTCATGATGGCCATCATGCGGGTCCGGTCCCGACCGTGCTTCTCACAGATCCCCGTGACGGTCGTTCCAATCGTATCGCTCATCGGTAACCTCGAATGTGGCTCGAGCAGCTCGCGGTGGCGTCGCGGTCGCGGTCCGGCGGGGGGAAGGTTCCGGCTGCCCCGGCGGGCCGGTTCATGGAGGCCAAGTGAACTTTTTCACAAAACTTGCCTGATAGAATAGTCCCGGAAGCCGGATGAGGGGAGCATAAAATGGAGCGCCAGTTAAAGTTGCGGCGCTGCTTGCCGCACCTCGACCAGGAGTACGAGCAATGCTCGGGCTGGTACCGGCCGGCCAGGCGACCGGACCGGATGGACGGAGACGTAGCGTGAGCCTACGGCGAGGACATCCGGGAACCGGTCAACGCCGGATGCCGGCATGAGCCGCAGCGTCACCTGCGAGGATGGATCCAGCCCGACAGCGCCGCTATCCCCAGGAACAGCAGGATCGAGCCCGCCCCCACCAGCAGGGGGACGGTGGTGCCGAAGTTGAAGAGCAGGATGGGGGCCGAGGCGGTTATGAAGCCGCCCCCCAGCATGGGTTCGTAGATGATCTGCTTGAACCCGAAGGACTCGGCCGCCGGGGTCTTGAACTCGGGATCGGCCACCCGCAGCAGCAGCAGGCCCATGGCGGTGACCCCGGTCTGCATGCCGTACTCGGTGATGGCCCGCTCGAACCAGGCGTCGGGAAGCATGCGGGGGGCGATGAACCAGGTGGCGAAGAGGATCCAGGAGATCCCGACCACCATCAGGATCATGAAGGGCCAGAAGAATGCCAGGAAGACGTCCAGCTTGATGGCCGCGATGGCCGAGACCACCAGCAGGTCGAGGGCGGTTCCCAGGATCCGGTCGAAGGTCTTGCGGTCGAAATAGCGGGCCACCCCTGTGCGCATGGCCACCAGCTGGACCACCAGACCGCCCAGCATGGCCAGGGGGAAGAGGGGGAAGCTCTTGAAAAGATCGGGTTCCATCCCCGCGCTCAGGCTCTTGATCCCCTGCAGGACATACCAGCCGATGAGGATGGAGACCCCGACGAAGGCGCCGTGGAAGGCCAGCGGCTCGAGGGCATCGGGGGAGATGGTGATGAAACTGCCGGGCTTCCGGTTCTCCTCGGCGACCAGTCCGGAGACGGCTTCCTCGGGCAGGTCCTCGGGCGACTTGATGATCCGGGTGTAGCCCCGGCGGGCGGCCATATTGATGAGCACCATCCCGATGACCACCGCGCTGAAGATCCCCACCGTGGCCGACATCAAGCCCAGGTCGGAGCCGGCCGCGAAGCCGAGCTGGGTGAAGGCCTCCTTCATGCCGGCCGCGGTCCCGTGTCCCCCGGAGAAGCCGATCTCGAGCAGGCAGCCGAAGAAGTGGGGTACCCCGAAGAGCGGGGTGAGGAGCAGCACCGAGATCCCGATCCCCACCATGTACTGGCCCATCCCGACCGTCCAGCCGTAGCAGAGCTGGGGTCCCCCCTCCCGCCAGATCACCTTCAGCGAGGGGATGGTCAGCCCCAGGAAGAGACAGGCGAAGACCACGTTGATCAGCACACTGGGGAAGGACCCCCAGGTGCTCAGCATGGCCGGCGGGACGATGTTCACCCCCAGGCTGCCCAGCAGGTAGGGACCGAGGGCCAGCCCGATGAACCCGCCGATGATCGAGGCCGGCAGGAAGATGCGCTGGAAGAGGCGGATCTTCGCCCGCAGGAGTTTGCCGACCAGCAGCAGCGCGGTGAGCCAGCCGATCGCG
>CAYUVJ010000049.1:0-1864 GCA_964447955.1 uncultured Gemmatimonadota bacterium | reverse complement strand
ATCAGTTGGGTGAGCTGGTCGACGTTGAACGCCATGGTCTTCTCCTCGGGTGGGCGGTCGTGACAGGACGGTCCGGGACATCCTAATGGGAGGCGGCGGGCCGGGTCCAATCCTGTCCGGGTCCTCAGCGGGACTACCGTGTCCATCCGGGGTGCATTCAGCGGCGGGGGAGCGGCCGGGAGAGGAAGGGACTGTCTGCGACCACGTAGCGGGCATACCGCTCGGTGGCACGGCGGATGCCGATGCGGGGGGTGACGGCCACCCGCTCCTCCGGGAGGGGGGAGACGCCCCGGGCCAGTCGCAGGACCTCGCCCCTCAGGTCGGCTCCATTGAGGGCAAGGTCGACAGCCAGTGCCTGGGCCAGCCGGGCCGGACCGGAGCAGAGTCTGCGGGGATTCACCCCACCCCGGCCGTCGCGGGCGGCCGGGCCGCGCAGCTCGGCCATCCGTTCCAGACCGACCCGCGGCTCCAGGGCCCGCAGCAGGACCGCTCCGGGGACCCCGTCGGGCTCGCAGACGACGTTGAGACAGAAGTGCATGCCGTAGGTGAAGTAGACGTAGGCCCGGCCACCGGGGCCGTACATCACCTCGGAACGGGGGGTGCGCCGGTAGGCGTGCGAAGCCTCGTCGTCGGGACCATGGTAGGCCTCGGTCTCCACGATCCGGCCGGCCAGCAGGATGCCGTCGGGGAGACGGCGCCAGAGGTCGGCCCCCAGCAGCGCCCGGGCCACCTCGGCGGTGGGCCGCTGGAAGAAGGCCGCCGGCAGGGGCGGCGGCAGGCGGTCGGTCAGGCTCCGACGAGTCGTCGGAAGGCCTCCTCGTCCAGCACGGTGACCCCGAGCTCACGAGCCCTCGCCAGCTTGCTCCCGGCCTCGGCCCCGGCCACCACGTAGTCGGTCCGGCTGCTCACACTCCCGGTCGCCCGGCCGCCGAGTCCCTCCACCAGCCGCTTGGCCTCGTCGCGGGTCAGGGAATCCATCTCCCCGGTGAAGACGAAGGTGCGGCCGCTGACCTCGCTCTCCTCTCCGGTCGCCGCCCCCGCCCCGGGCGCCGGGGCGGCGGGCTCGGGGACCACCCCGTGGGCGGCCAGCCGCTCCAGCAGCCGCTTGTTCTCCGGGCGGCTGAAGAAGGCGGTGACCCCGGCGGCCACCTCGGGGCCGACGTCGGGGACCCCCTCCAGGGCCTCGCTGTCGGCCTCGGCGATCCCCTCGAGCGTGCCGAAGGCACGGGCCAGCACCCGGGCCACATGGGTGCCGACGTGGCGGATGCCCAGGGCCACCAGGAAGCGGTCGAGCCCGGCCTGCCGGGTGCGCTGCAGCGCCTCGACCAGGTTCTCGGCGCTCTTCTCCCCCATCCGCTCCAACCCGGCCAGGGTCTCCACCGTCAGGTCGTAGAGGTCGGCCGGGTCGTGCACCAGTCCCCGTTCCACCAGCTGGTCGACCAGCTTGGTGCCCAGTCCGTCCACGTCGAGGGCGTCCCGCGATCCCCAGTGGAGGAGCCGTTCCTTGACCTGGGCGGGACAGGCCAGGTTGAGGCAGCGGGCCACCGCCTCCCCCTCGGGGCGGACCGCCTCCGACCCGCAGACCGGACAGCGGTCGGGGAAGACGTACTCCTTCGCCCCTTTCGGCCGGGCCTCCTCCACCACCTTGACCACCTCGGGGATGACATCCCCGGCCCGCTGGACGATCACCGTGTCCCCCACCCGAACGTCTTTGCGCCGCAGTTCGTCCTCGTTGTGCAGGGTCGCCCGGCTGACGGTGACCCCCCCCACTTCGACCGGCTCCAGGTCGGCGGTCGGGGTCAGCGCCCCGGTCCGCCCCACGCTGATCAGGATGACGTTGACCTTCGTGGTGGCCTGGCGGGAG
>CAYUVJ010000048.1:0-10433 GCA_964447955.1 uncultured Gemmatimonadota bacterium | reverse complement strand
GAGGAATCCGAACGTCGCGAGGAGGTCGCCCTGACCCGGGAACTGGCGCCGGGGGTGCGGGCCACCGAGAGCACCGGCTACCGGGCGAAGCTCAAGCCCGACTTCGTCTTCGCCAACGCCAGCTACTACAGCTTCTGGGGGCTGGCCGGCTCGAGCTACCTCTCGCTCAGCGACGTGCTGGGCAACCACCAGATGGAGGTCATGACCAGCCTCTGGTCCTCGCTCGACAACTCCAACTACCAGTTCTCCTACACCTGGCTGGGCCGGCGCTGGAACGTCGGCGGGACCCTCTTCTACTACAACTACTTCTACCTGCCGGAGCGCTACAGCCGGGCCATCTACCAGGACCGCAACGCCGGGGGGGCGCTCATGCTCTCCTATCCCTTCAGCCGCTTCCTGCGACTCGACCTGGCCAGCTCCTACCTGGGGATCTACCGACGTATCTACGAGATCGGACCGGCCGAACGACTCTACGCCAGCGTCTTCAGCAACAGCGCCCGTCTGGTCGGGGACAACACCCTGCCGGGCTACACCGGGTATGTGAACGGGCGGCGCTGGGCCCTGCAGTTCACCCACAGCCCGGACTGGTTCCGCGACACGCTCGCCTTCACCAGTATCGAGGGGGACTGGCGCGAATACCGCCAGGTCGGCCGCGACGGCTCCTTCGTGGTGCGGCTGGCCGCCGGCTCGAGCATCGGCCGCCAGCCCCAGCGCTTCTATCTGGGGGGGAACGGGTTCTGGTGGGGGCCGCAATACGCCTCGAGCGAGATCTACGAGATCGAGAACCTCTACTTCGCCTCCTTCCAGGCCCCGCTGCGCGGCTACGACTTCTATGAGTTCAGCGGCAACCGCTTCGCCCTGCTCAACCTGGAGTATCGCTTCCCGCTCATCCGGCTGCTGGCCCTGGGCTGGCCGGTCCCGTTGAGCATCCCCAATATCCGGGGGGCGCTCTTCTTCGACCTGGGCGCCGCCTGGGACGACTGGGACCTGCACCCCTTCACCGACCGCTACGGCGGGGTGGCCTTCGACGATCTGCGCAGCGGTCTGGGGGTGGGCGCGCGCATGAACCTGGGCTTCTTCATCCTGCGACTGGACGTGGCCTGGAAGTACCGGTTGAACCGCATCTGGGGCAAGCCGCACTGGAGCATCGCCCTGGGCCCCGAGTTCTGATGGGACCGATCCCAAGAGGAGGACGACCATCTCCATGAGAGACATCTGCTCCCAACTCCTTCGCGGCGGCGTGCTGGCGGCGGTCTGCCTGCTCGGTCTCCCGGGTCCGGCACCGGCCCAGCAGCCGGTCGTACAGCCCGGGCGGACGGCCCGGATCGGCACCGACGGTCTCGGCACGGGACCGACCGTGCTGGACGGTACCCCACTGCTCGAAGAGGGCAACCGCCGGTTCGGGGAACTCTGGCTCCAGCGGGGGCTCGCCGCCGGGGCTCCGGCGGCGATCGCTGCCCAGGCCTACGAGGTCGGCGACCGCAAGGAGTTCTGGGCCATCGACTTCTCCAAGGGACTCTCCTTCCCCTACACCCAGTACCAGGTCGAGGCCGAATGCCGCGCGGTGGGCGACCACGCCTACTATTTCGTGGAGGTCCTGGAACTGGGGAACGTCTCGAACACCGAACTCCAGGAGTTCGTGGACTCGTTCGAGACCAGCTCTCCCAGCGGTTCCCGAGATCCGGACAAGGGGACCTACGAGAACATCACCGAGGTTTTCGGGACACCGCCCGACATCGACGGCGACCCGCGGATCGTCCTGCTGCTCACCCGCATCCCCTCGATCGCGCAGCAGGCCGATGACGACCGGCTCTTCGCCGGCTACTTCTATTCGGCCAACCAATCCTCCACCGACCCGGTCGATTTCGGGGGTGGGGTCCGGCAGCGTTCCAACCAGACCGAGATGATGTACGTCAACGCTGCGCTGGTGGGGTATGAGAACACGACCGATCCGAGTCTGCAGACCTACTTCCGCAGCCTGGTCAAGGGGACCATCGCCCACGAGTTCCAGCACCTGATCCAGTTCGCAAACGATCCGCTGGAGACCACCGCCGTCAACGAGGGACTCAGCGAGTATGCCAGCTATCTTTGCGGCTACGGCTTGCGCAACTTCACCCGCTTCGTCTCCCGGCCCAATGTCGACCTCTTCACCTGGCAGACCTACAGCGGGACGCTGGACGACTACGCCCGGGTGGCCGTCTGGACCTACTACCTGGGTCAGCGGTTCGGGGAGGGCTTCATCACCGCCCTGGCAACCTCACCAGCCCGGGGGCGGGAGGGGGTCCAGGGGGTCCTGACCAGCCACGGGGGAGGGGCTCTGATCGGAGATGTGCTGGCCGATTTCGGGGCCGCTCTCTGGCTCGGTGACCCGACGGCCATCTCCCCCTGGGACCTGGGCGAGGTCTACGGCTGGCTGGAGCCGGAACGGCATGAGAACCTCTATCCCTCCCGGCACCGGGTCACGTTGGAGCCGAACGGCGTGACCGCGGTGCGCTTCTGGAACGCTGCCGGCCTGAGCCTGGCCTTCCCGGATGGACTTCCCACCGGGGTCGCAGCCCGGTTGGTCCGGCGGGGGGACTCGGGCTGGGACGTAACCGAAGTCACCGGTCCGATGGCGATCACCGGGATGGGCACGACCTGGCGCGAGGCCGCCCTGGTGCTGGCCAACGGTGCCGCCACCCGGACCACTCCCTTCCGGGTTGAGGCGGCGGCCACCCAGGGCTCCGAGGGCCTGGTCCGCTACGAGACCGGCCGGCCGATGATCCGCTTCTACAACGAGGAGGACCCGTGGGAAGCGGGTGCCCGGATCCAGCCGGAGGTCGGACCCAGCCGCATCCGGGCGCTTTGGTATTTCCTCTCGGCCGTCGGGGTAGCAACGGTGGAGGTCCGGCGGGCCACCCCGGATTCCGAGACGAGCGGCGGCTGGGTCTACGAGACCACCCCGATCTTCAGCACTCCCGTCACCCCCTTCTTCCAGGGTGATGGCTGGTTACGAGTACCGGTGCCCGACCTGGGCCTGAGCCTGGCGGCCGGTGAGGAATACCTGGTCTCCATCCGACTGGGGAGCAACTCCCTGGGTTATGAGGACCTCACCCGAGGGGCCGGCCGCTCGGTACTGCGTGAGAGGGCTCCCGAAGACTGGATCCGGCTCAGCACACAGTATTCCGGTGAGACCCCGCTGCTCGGTGAGTGGATGATCCGGGCCGAGTTCGCCTACGAGGACACCACCCCCCCGACCGCCGGGGCGGCCGTACTCCAGCACCCCCTCTTCCCCGAACAGGCCGAGGTGGTGGTGGGGGGGAGCGAACCGCTCCATCCCGGCCTCACCAGCGGCACCTTTACCATGCCCGGAGGCGCTCCGGTGTCCCTGCTCTTCGAGCATACCCTGGGTGCCTACGGCATCCTCGACCCGACCCCGGTCCTGCTGCAGGCCGGCACTGCGGCGCTGGAGGTCATCGCTTTCGACCGGTATGGGGGATTCAGTGACACCCTCTCGGTCCAGGCCGCCGTGGCGCCGGTCGGAGCGGGGCGGTCGGCGCTGCTGCTGGCCCGCACCGAGACCGGTACGGTGCGCCTGGAGGTGCCCGCCGGTCTGGGCGGGGAAACCACCCTGCTGATGATTCCCTATCCGGCCGATGCGCGCCCCCCCGGCGGACCGGATGAGTGGTCCACTGTCGCCGGTGCCCCATTGGTCTCGATCACCCCGGCCAACTGGTCCGCCCCGGGCGAGGGAGCAGAACTGCGTCTGCCCCTGGCCATGCCCGGTCCGGGGCCCTGGCGGCTGGAGCGCTGGGACGGCGGCGCCTGGCAGCCGCTCGCCACCGCCGTGCGCAGTGAGGCCGGCCAATCCGTCGGCAGTGTCCCCGGCGGCGGATGGTACCGGTTGGCGGCCGGTCCGCCGCCCCTTGCGGAAGGTGTCCGCAGCCGGATCGAGCTGTTGGGCAACCAGCCCAATCCCTTCAATCCCCAGACCCGTATCCGTTTCCGGGTCCCGGCCGAACGGGCCGGTGCGCGGGCCCGGCTGACGGTGCTCAACGCCCGGGGACAGCAGGTGGCCGTCCTGCTCGACGGGGCGGTGGGCTCCGGGGAGCAGAGTGTGGTCTGGGACGGACGCAACGACCAGGGCCGCCCGGTGGCCTCCGGGATCTACCTCTACCGGCTCGAAGTGGCCGGTGAGGTATTCACCCGTAAGATGGTCCTGCTGCGATGAAGGGGGCGACGATGCGCATACCGGTGACGATCCCGATGCTCCTGCTGGGAACCTTCCTGCTGCTGGGCGGCTGTGCCGGACGCAAGTCGCCGACCCGGGCCGACCAGGCCCGCGAACGGACCGAGGAAGGCTGGACCCTTTTCGCGCGCGACGACTTCGACGGTGCCCTGATCAAGTTCGACGAAGCACTGGCCGAACTCTCCGAATACCCCGATGCCCACCTGGGCCGCGGCTGGGCCCTGGCCTTCCGGCGGGAGTTCCACGAGGCCCGTTTCGCTCTGGTGACCGCCCGGGAACTGGACGACTCGGAGATCGATACCTGGGCCGGCGGCGCCTTCGTCTTCAGCCAGCTGGGGGATCACGACCAGGTGGTGGGATGGGCGGAGACGGCGCTGGGGATCGCCTTCCAGCAGGGGGCCAACTGGTCGTTCACCCGCTACAGCGGCATCGACCATCGCCACCTGCGCTGGACCCTGGCCCAGGCCTACTGGTACCGGGGGAGTTGGGTCCAGTGTTCCTCCCAGTTGGATGTTCTGGAATCCGGCATCGACCACGGTCTCGATCCCCAGACCCTGCTCGGCCACCTGCAGCGGCTCTGGCTGAGCCCGTTCTGATCGACCGGAGAGCGTCCGCCTCTCCGTTCTGATTGACCGGAGCCTGGCCCCATAGGAGACTGACGGGCGGGACCGTGGCCGAGATGGTCCCGCCCGTGCTCTATACGACCCCTGCGATGGAGGGGAATGAGATGTCAGGATACGTCCCCGTGAGTGCCCCGCGCGGCCCCGAGAGGACCTGTCAGACTTGGGTACAGGAAGCCGCCCTGCGCATGCTGATGAACAACCTCGACCCGGCCGTGGCCGAGGATCCCGAACGGCTCATCGTCTACGGCGGGTCGGGCCGGGCGGCCCGGTCCTGGGAGGATTTCCACCGCATCGTTGCAGCCCTCAAAGGACTCGGACCCGACCAGACCCTGCTGGTCCAGTCGGGCCGGGCGGTCGGGGTCTTCGAGACCCACCCCGACGCCCCCCGGGTGCTCATCGCCAACGCCAACCTCGTCCCCCGCTGGTCGGACTGGGAGCACTTCCGGGAGTACGACCGGCAGGGCCTGACCATGTACGGGCAGATGACGGCCGGCTCCTGGATCTACATCGGCACCCAGGGGATTGTGCAGGGGACCTACGAGACCTTCGCCGCCGCCGGCCGGGTCCATTTCGGCGGCAGCCTGGAGGGACGCCTGCTGATCTCGGCCGGGCTGGGGGGGATGGGAGGGGCCCAGCCGCTGGCGGCCGTCTTCGCCGGGGCGGCCGGGCTCTTCGCCGAGGTCGATCCCGCCAGGGCGAGGCGGCGGCTCGACCACGGCTACCTGGACGAGATGACCGACGACCTGGACGGGGCCATCGACCGGGCCCTGGCCGCCCGTGAGGGGCGCGAGGCGGTCAGCATCGGCTGGGTGGGCAACGCCGTCGACCTGCTGGATCGCCTGCTGGCCCGCGGGGTGGTCCCCGACGTGCTGACCGATCAGACCAGCGCCCACGACGAGCTGAACGGCTACATACCCCCCGACCTCGATTTCGCCGACGCCCTGGCTCTGCGGGAGCGGGACCCGGAGGATTACATGGCGCGGGCAATGGCCGGCATGGCCCGCCACGTGCACGCCATGCTGGCGCTGCAGCAAGCCGGCGCGGTGACCTTCGACTACGGTAACAACCTCCGTGGGCAGGCCCGCACCGCCGGGGTGGCCGACGCCTTCGACTTCCCCGGTTTCGTCCCCGCCTATATCCGGCCGATGTTCTGCGAAGGGCGGGGACCCTTCCGCTGGGCCGCTCTCTCGGGGGAACAGAGCGACATCCTGCGCACCGACGAACTGGCACTGGAGCTCTTCCCCGAGGACGAGGTACTCCGTCGCTGGCTGACCCTGGCCCGCGACCGGGTCCCCCAGCAGGGTCTGCCGGCGCGCATATGCTGGCTGGGACTGGGGGAGCGCGACCGTTTCGGGGTGGCGATGAACGAGCTGGTGGCCGGCGGCGAGCTCAAGGCGCCGATCGTCATCGGACGGGATCACCTGGACGCCGGATCGGTGGCCAGTCCCTATCGGGAGACCGAGGGGATGAAGGATGGCTCTGACGCCATCGCCGACTGGCCCCTGCTCAACGCCCTGCTCAACACCGCCTCGGGGGCCACCTGGGTGAGTATCCACAACGGCGGCGGGGTGGGGATCGGTCTCTCCACCCATGCCGGTCAGGTCACCGTGGCCGACGGGACGCCCGAAGCGGGCCGTCGGCTCCGACGTGTGCTCTTCAACGACCCGGGTTCCGGCGTGATGCGGCACCTCCATGCGGGCTACGAGGAGGCGGCGCAGGTGGCTCGGGAGAGAGGGCTGATCATCCCATGAGCGAGCAATCCCTCCCCCGCGCCACCCACCTCGTCACCGGGATCGGCCAGGCCTTCACCGGCCGACCGGCTGACGGCGCGGCCGGTGACGACCCGACCCTGGCCCGCAGCTCCTTCGTTCCCGAACTGCTCACCGATGTGGTGGTGGCCGCCGGGGCCCGCGGCCGGATCCTCTATGTCGGGCCCGAGTCCGGGCTCGAAGTGGCCGTGGACGTCAGCGCCGCCGACGTCTACGCCGCCGACGGCCGGCTGGCCACCCCGGGGCTCATCGACGCCCACACCCACCTGGTCTTCGCCGGTCGCCGGCACGAGGAGTACGCCCTGCGCTGTCTGGGCACGACCTACCAGGAACTGGCCGAGGCGGGGGGAGGCATCCGCGCCTCCACCCGGGCCTTCCGCGAGGTCGATGCCGACACCCTGCAGTCCTGCTCCCGTCTGCGTCTGGATGCCTTGCTGGCCCACGGCACTACAACTATCGAGATAAAAGGAGGTTACGGGCTGGACCTCGAGAATGAGTTGAAGGCTCTGGCCGTGACCGGTGCCCTCGCCCAGGAGGGGCCTCAGCGGGTGGAGGGCACGTTCCTGGGAGCCCACGCCGTCCCCGACGAGTACCAGGGACGGCAGGCCGACTACGTCGACCGGGTGGTCGATGAGATGCTGCCGGCCGTGGCGGAGCAGGGGATCGCCCGCTTCTGCGACGTGTTCTGCGAAGCCGGCTACTTCTCGGTGGCCGAGTCGGAACGGATCCTGGAAGCGGGGAAGGCACACGGTCTGCTCCCCAAGATCCACAGCGACGAGTTCGAAGCCCTGGGGGGGACCGAGCTGGCCGCGCGGCTGGGAGCCGCCTCGGCCGACCACCTGACCGCCATCACCGACGGGGGCATCAGGGCCCTGGCCGCCTCGGGCACCGTGGGGGTGCTCCTGCCGGGCACCACCCTCTTCCTGGGCAAGCAGGACTACGCGCCGGCCCGGCGGATGCTGGAGGCGGGGGTGGCGGTGGCCCTGGCCACCGACTTCAATCCCGGTTCCTCGACCTTCATCAGCCTGCCGGTGATCACCACCATCGCCTGCAGCCAGCTCAAGATGCACCCGGCCGAGGCGCTGGCCGGGATCACCTCGGTGGCCGCCCGCGCCCTCCGGCTGGAACAGGAGACCGGCCGGCTCGAAGCGGGACTGGCCGCCGACCTCGTGCTCTGGGAGGCCGACGACTACCGGATGATCCCCTACGCCGCCGGCCACCCGCTGGTCCACCGGGTCTTTATCGGCGGGGTCACCGTCTGGAAGTCCGTCAGCGGGATCTGTCGGTAGCTGAGGCCGGCCGATTTCCGACCGGGTCTAATGGTCCCATTCCATCTGGGCGTTAAAGAACATCCGTGAAGCGGATCCCTGTGATTCGACGGTCAAGACGATGACACCGGTCTCACCTGGAGCCAGTCGTTTCGGCCGGACCGGCACCGTGGCGGTGGAGCTGACGACCATGTTCCGCATCAGGTATTCCTGGACGGCTGGCGGCATTGCCCCCATGGGATCCCCCATGGCAGTGGAGTAGCCCATGGTGTCCAAGCCCAGGTTCAGTGCCAGGACTTGGATGACGGCCCGCGGATTGACCGCGGTGGCTGTCCCTCGGTTGGTCACCTCCCCGAAGACCAGGACCTTGCCATCACGGGTGGGAACGTGGTTCAGATACTCGATAACCAGCTGGACGCCCTGGCCCAGTGGCTGACGGTCCCGCAACCTGACCTGATCCGAGTTGGCCCAGGCGTTAAGCTCCACGAACAGCATCTCGGGCGTCTCGAAGAGGACTTCGACACAAGGGCTGTGACGATACTGGGTCATGTACTCGTCGTTGGGATGCCAGAGCTGAAGTAAGAAACGGGTCCACCCGGGCAGTTGATCCTCGATGCGATCGGCCTCGATCGGACCTGGCAGAACGGCGATGCGACGCGCGAACAGGGAAGGTTCGGGGCAGACCTCCACCCAGACGATGGACTCCAGGTGCTCCAGCATGGGTCCCCAGGTACTCTCGATCTCTCGGCGAAGGTCGAGGGAGCGTTCTCCGGCCCGGTCGAAGTAGTCGTGGGCGGCGATAAAGTCATGCTCCTGCATCGCGATCACCCCCCTCAGAAGGAGAGCCTGACCGCGGTCGGGATGTTCCGTGAGTTCCTGGTCCAGCAACTCATGCGCCTCTCCGAGCCGCCCTTCGTTCAAGAGCTTGCGGGCGATGCGGACGTTGGAGGCGCAGGTTGTCGTCATCAGGAGCAGGGAGATCAGGAAGAGTAGACGTCGCATCGGACGATCTCCATGCCGAGGTGATCAAGTCCCACTATCGCGCACGTTTGAGAAGGAACGGACGGGGAGGTCGACAGTTTATCGAGATCGCCCCGGGATCCGCTTGGCAGGAGTACCCGGCGGGATGATGATGCGGGACGGAAGGATCACATCGCCGGAGGTCTGACCATGAGTGCGACGCTCCCGCGGATTGGAATTCCGACACTCCTCCTGTTGCTGGGACTGAACGCCTGTTCATCCGAGGAGGCCCGATCGGACCACCGCTTCGAGATCGTGTCCGAGGACGGAACCCCGACCGCCCTGAACCACGGCGGGCCGAAGTATGCGGACGAACTGTTCCGCTATACCCTCCACCTGCGCCTGGTGGAGGATCCGGCAGTTCCCGCTTCGCTCCTCTACCAGCCCGACTTCCGCTATGTACTGGGAGAGGATGGCTGCTACTACATCGCCGATGCGGGGAACTCCCGGGTTGCCGTCTTCGACGGTGACGGCCGTTTCGTCCGCTCCTTCGGTCGTCGGGGCAACGGTCCGGGGGAGTTCACGAGACCACGTATCCTGACCTTTGAAGACGGGGTCCTCGGACTCTGGGACAACTTCCAGCGCCGGACCATTTACTACCGTACCGACGGCAGCTACCTCGACGACATCTTCACCCCCAATATCCGTTCCCGGATCAACGGACTCCACCGGGACAGCGAAGGTCGGGTGATTGCGCTCTACTTCGATTTCCGGGAAGGCGAAGGCTTTCAGTACAACGGCCGTCGGGTCGTGGTCACGTCGGTAGACGGTGACACTCTGACCGACATGATGACGCCCCTGTTGCCCACCGCCTTCCTGGTGCGGGGGGAGGGGGTCTCGGGAGCAGGGGGATTGCCTTATGGCCCCGATCCCACGATCAAACTGCTCCCCGGAGGCCGTCTGCTCCGGAGCACCGGAGCGGAACCCCTGCTGGAGATCTTCGATGTGACCGGACGGCCGCTCCGGCGTATCAGGCTCGATCTCCCCCGGGAGAAGGTCACCGCCGCCGAGCGGGTGGCTATCAGGGGCCATCTGCAGGCCGAGGCCGATACGGCCGGGACAGGGCGAGCGGGGGAGTTCAGCCGCGCGATGGTGGCCGGTCTCCGCTTCCCGGAGGAGAAGGCTCACTGGTCGTCCGTCGAGGTCGACGAAGCCGGCTACTTCTGGCTGGCCTTCTCCTCACCGCTCTTCACGGTCGGGAGCGGCAATCGGACTTCCTACCGGTTGCTGAGCCCGGAGGGGGAGTACCTGGGCGACTCCGCCCGACCGGGGATGATCGTGAGCACCGTGAGCCGTGGCCACCTGCTCACCTGGGAATACGACCCGGAGAGTGGTGCCCTGACGCCGGTGGTCCACCGCATATCACCGGCAGTGCCGGGATTCGAATATCCGTGAGTCAGAAGAGATGAGAAGGGCTGGCCGATCCCAGTGAAGAGAAAGGGCGGCCCCGGGGAACGGGACCGCCCTCCTCGACGGCTCTTTCGCGGGTGCGGCTCAGCCCTGGGGGCCGGCCTCGATCACGGTC
>CAYUVJ010000047.1:0-10553 GCA_964447955.1 uncultured Gemmatimonadota bacterium | reverse complement strand
TCATGTCGCTGCTGGAGGAGGCAGCCCCCGCCCCTCTCACCGAGCGGGAAGTGGCCGACGGACTGAAGGAGGCGCTTACGACCGGGGCCCGGAACGCCGCCGCCCGGCTGGCCGCCGAGAACGGCTACTACGGCGACGAGGCGCTCCGGATCCCGCTGCCCGACGAGGCCAGGGTCATCGTGGACAACATCTCCCGCATCCCCGGGGGGGAGAAGCTGGTCGAGGACGTCGTCGTTCGGGTCAACCGGGCGGCCGAGGACGCGGCCGGGGAGGCGGCCCCGGTGTTCGTCTCGGCGGTCACGGAGATGACCATCGCCGATGCCTTCGGGATCCTGCGGGGAGAGGACGACGCGGCCACCGCCTACCTGCGCCGGACCACCGGGGAGGAACTCTACGCCCTCTATCGGCCCAGGATCGCTACCTCCACCTCCAAGGAGATCGTCGGCGGGGTTTCGACTCGAGAATCCTGGGAGTCGCTGACCGGCACCTGGAACCGTCTCGCCGACAGCCTGGTGGGCCGGGCGGCCGGATTCAATACGGTGCAGACCGACCTGGATGACTTCCTCACCCGGAAGGCGCTGGACGGGCTATTCACTCTGATCGCCCAGGAAGAGTTGAAGATCCGCACCGACGTCTCCGCCCGGGTGACCCCAATCCTCCGCAGGGTGTTCGGATCTCCCTAAACCCGATCAGGCGGGCGTTCGCCTCGTCGTAGAAGCGGAAGCGCAGGGACCTCAGATTGGTCCGTAGCGTGATGGGCGCCACGTGGAACTCGGGTGTGGCGTCATAACAGGCCTGGAGGTGGTAGTTGGGGATCCGCGAACTCAGGTGCTGGACGTAGAAGCGCCAGATCCCGGCCACCCCCGCCAGCCAGAGTCCAACATAGGGGATCAGGGTGTTCAGGACCTGGAGGACTGCTCGACGGTCGTCGGCCCGGGCATAGTCACGCACGGCGGCATCGACCTCCGTCCCCTCGCCCGCAAGTCCGGCATCGGTCGAGCCAGACAATCTTGTTATCATTCCCCTGACGTGAGCCTCAATCCGGGGCCACGGTGAGGTGCATCCAGGCACTCATCCTGGGGGAGCGGGACATGGCGCTGATCATCGATGGGACCGGACTGACCGTCGAGAAGATGGTCGCAGTCGCCCGACAGGGCGAGCAGGTGGAACTCCATCCCGAGGCCGAGGAACGGATCCGGAAATGCCGGGCCATGATCGAGCGCAAGCTGGAGGCGCGCGAGATCATGTACGGGGTCAACACCGGGATCGGCGAATTCTCGGAGACGGTCCTGGATGACGAGGAGACCCGCCAGTTCCAGCGCTACCTGGTCTACAACCACGCCGCCGGCATCGGGGACCCCGCCCCCGTGGAGTACGTGCGGGCCGCCATGCTCAGCCGCATCAACGTGCACGCCAAGGGTCACTCGGCCATGCGGCTGGCCATCACCCGACAGCTGGTCGAGATGCTCAACCGCGGAGTGACTCCCGAGGTCTGTCAGAAGGGTTCGGTGGGAGCCTGCGGAGACCTGGCCCCGATGTCCCAGATCGCCCTGGTGGTCATGGGCGAGGGGAAGGCCTGGTACGAAGGGGAGCTGCTGCCCGGGGATGAAGCCCTCCACCGGGCCGGGCTGGAACCCGAGGTGTTCCAGGCCCGGGACGGGCTGGCCATCATCAACGGTTCGAACGTCCTGAACGGCATGAACGCCCTGCACCTCTACGACATCGACCGGTGGCTCAAGCAGGCCGAGATCGCCGCCGCCATGACCCTCGAGGCCCTGCACGCCAACATGAAACCCTACGACGTACGGGTGCACGAGGCCCGGGGGTTCGCCGGGGCGATCCGCTCCGCCAGGGCCCTGATGCGCTGCATCGAGGGAAGCGAGGTGCTGGAGGGAGGCAAGAAGAAGGTCCAGGACGCCTATTCGATGCGCAGCACCCCCCAAGTCATCGGAGCCGCCCACGACGCGGTCCGCTGGGCCCGCAGCCAGGTCGAGACCGAGCTCAACGGTGTGGGGGACAATCCGATCTTCCTGCCCGACCAGGACACCGTGCTGACCGGCGCCAACTTCCAGGGTTCCCCCGTCTCTCTTCCGATGGAGATGGTCGGTGTGGCCGTCACCATGGTCTCGGTGCTTTCCGAACGACGGCTCAACCGACTGCTCAACCCCGCCCTCTCGGTCGGCCTGCCCCCCTTCCTGGCCGAGAAGCCCGGTCTGTTCAGCGGCCACATGCTCAGCCAGTACACGGCCGGCACGCTGATCGTGGAACAGCGCCTGCTCTCGGCGCCGGCCGCGGTGGCCTCGATCCCGGCCGCCGCCGACCAGGAGGACTTCGTCAGCATGGGCATGAACACGGCCATCAAGAACGGTCAGATCCTGGAGAACGCCTGGGGGGTGCTGGGCATCGAGTTCATCGCCGCCGCCCAGGCCCTCGACATCCGCGGCCACCGGATGGGCAAGGGTGTGCAGGCCGCGCACGACGTTATCCGGAAGTACGTCGACTACCTGGCCGAAGACCGGCCCCTCTACCCCGACCACACCCGCATGGCCGAGGTGGTCGCCTCGGGCGAGATCCTCGAGGCGGTCGAGGAAGCGGTGGGATCGCTGGGCTGAGTCCGACCGCAAGGCGACCGCGCGAGCCAAGCGTCCGGCAGAGCAACCGTCATTCCAGCCGCAGCGCCCGGGAAGGTTCCAGGGCCGCGGCCCGGCGGGCCGGCAGCCAGCTGGCCAGGGTGGCGACCACGATCTGGAGCACCGCCAGGACCCCGTAGGTCAGCGGATCGATCGCTTCCACCCCGTACAGGATGGACCGCATCAGAGAACTGAGGGCTCCGGAGGCCACCAGTCCGATGATCACTCCCAGGATCGTCAGCACCAGTCCCTGCCGCAGGACGAGCAGCAGGACCGATCGGTCGGTCGCACCCAGGGCCATGCGGATGCCTACCTCCCGGGTCCGCTGGGCGACGATGTAGGAGATCACGCCGTAGATACCCACCAGGCCCAGCAGCAGGGCGACGGCGGCGGCGACGGCCAGCATCACCATGGTGAACGAGGTCCGGGCCGTGGCCGCGGTCATCAGGTCGTCCATCGAGCGGAGTTCGGCGACCGGGATGCGCGGATTCATCTCCTGCATCTCCCGGCGCAGGACCGGGACGAACGAGAGCGGGTCGGCGGTGGTGCGGATGACGATGTACATCCCCCGGCTCGGTATCGGGGCCTCCGCCGGGCCGATCGTAGCCGGCCAGTAGACGACCTCCTCGGGGTCGTCGGTCAGGTTCTGGTAGCGCACATCCCCCACCACCCCGACGATGTTGTACCACTCCTCGTTGTCGAATCCGACGCGCAGACGACGCCCGATGGGACTCCGGTCGGGCCAGAAGTGGTCGGCGAAGGATCTCGAGACGACCACCGAGCGGGATCCCTCGGCCCCGTCCCCTGTCTGGGGGGTCCGGCCCTCGAGCAGCGGTATGCCCATCGCTTCGATGAACCCGACCTCGACCTGGTTGTTGCTGGCGAAGGTCGGGAGTTCGTCTTGAGCCCGGGGGTGGTCCTCGATCGCGTTGGTGGTGTAGCTCATCCCGCCGGTCAGCGGGATCGCCTGGGCCAGGCCGGCCTCCACGACCCCCGGCTGGGCGGCCACCCGCTCCCGGAGCTGTCGGAAGTAGTTGGCGGTCTCCTCCCAGCCCTGGATCTCCGCCCCGGGGACGATGATCAGCGCGGTCAGCAGGTGGTCGGTCCGGAATCCGGGGTCGATCGACCGCAGGGCCTGGAAGCTGCGCAGCATCAGGCCCGATCCGATCAGGAGCACCAGGGAGAGGGCCACCTGCGCGACCACCAGACCGCTGCGCAACCGGTGCCGGTCGCGGCCGGCTGTGGCACCGCGGGCCGAACCCTCGTGGAGGCCCCGGGCCATAGCGACGGACCGGTCGCGCAGGAGTGGGAAGAATCCGAAGAATATCGCACAGCCCAGGCTGACCAGGGCGGTGAACCCGATCACCCGCCCGTCCAGACCGACCTCGGCCATCCGCGGGATGTCGGTGGGGACCAATCCCAATGTGACCTTCAGGGCCCAGGCGGCCAAGAGCGCCCCCAGGATCCCTCCCACCCCGGCGAGCAGCACACTCTCACTCAGGAACCAGCGCAGGACCTGCCACTGTCCCGCGCCCAGGGCCCGGCGCAGGGCCAGTTCCCGCTGCCGCCCCTCAGCCCGGACCAGCAGCAGGTTGGCCACGTTGGCGCAGGCGATGAGCAGGACGAACCCGACCGAGGCCAGCAGGATCCAAAGGGTGGAGCCCACGTCCCCGACGAGCGATTCCTTCAGGGAGACGACCCGGGGACGCAGACCGACCTCGGCCAGGAAGGCAGGTGCCCCGCTGTCAGGGTAGAATTCGCTGAGCCGGTCGATCAGCCCGCCCAGTTCGGTCATCACGCTCTCGATGGTATTCCCCGGAGCGAGCCGGGCGATTCCCGACGTTCCGAAGGCGGCCAGGGGCGCCTGGGCGGGGTCGATCACCAGCGGGGCCCAGATGTCGGCCTCGGTGTCGGGGAACCCGAAACCGGGCGGCATGACCCCGACCACGGTCCGCAACCGCCCGTTCAGATCCAGGGTCCGGCCGAGGATGTCCGGATCCCCACCGAGACGCCCCCTCCAGAAGGCGTCGCTGACGACCACCACGAGCTCTCCTTCGGGGGCTCCCTCTTCAGGAGTGAATGTCCGTCCCATGGCCGGTTCCGCCCCCAGCACCTCGAAGAAGCTCGGGGTCACCGCCTGGGCCGGCAGCCTCTCAGCTTCCCCCTCCCGGACCATGGTGACGGTGGTGCCGGCGAAGAGGGCCAGACTCTCCAGCGACTCGGCCTGCTCCTGGTAGAGGAGGTAGAGTCCGGTGGACATCGGGAGTTCGTCGGCCCCCTCACGGCCCAGATGCTGGATCGAGATCAGGTCCTCCGAGTCCCGGAACGGCAGGGGACGGATGAGCACTCCGTCGACCAGGGTGAACACCGCCGTGTTGGCCGCGATGGCCAGCGCCAGGGTGAGCACCGAGACCACCGTGAAGGCGCGGTTTCGCAGCAGACTCCGTAGCGCGAAGCGCAGGTCGTCGAACAGGCCGAGGGAACCCATCATGGACATCCCTTCTGACGGGGTTCGATGGGGCGTTGTGGATCGGTTCGCTCCCCTCATCATCATCATTGCCTCGGACACCCGGCATCCGGCAGGATGCGGGCCATTTCGGGAGGATGTTCCTGGGGATGAGCGGTTAGAACCTCCCCGTGTTCTGGGCATCATGCCGGTACTTCGGCTCCGCACCTATGGCCGCTGAAGAGTAGATGTCGGTATGGGTGTAATCGGTGCCCGGCGGCAGCCTTGACCGTTCAGGGATAGACGAACCCCTTGGCCTGAGGGACCAATCGCCAGACGATATAGTCCTCCCGCCCGGTCCGGGGATCGACGCGGATACCGAGCAGGTGCTCCCGCATGATCCGGCCGGGAGCCGGTGCCCGGGTCGTGCCCAGGAATTCCCCCCCGGGGCTCAGGACATGATAGAGACGACCCGTACCCCGACCATCCAGGGCGCGTTTCCATTCCGGGACCTCCAGCCAGATATGGCCGGTATCGTCGACCTGGATGTACCGGAGCTGGTCGGCCCTGGTGACCGGTTGGTCCTGCAGGTCCAGGGTGATCCGTCGTATCGGGGCACCATCCAGCGCGAAGTGGGCGACAACCGGATTCTGTCCGTCGATGAGGAGATAGTGATCGGATCGGGCGAGTGTCCTGCCACGTTGACGGATAAGGGGCATTAAGGTTCCCCCCGCCCGCTCACCGAAGCACGATCACTCCCACCCCGTCCTCGATCCGGATCGTTGTGCCGTACGGCGCAGACCGCTCCACCAGGTCGTTCAGGATCTTCCCGGCCAGCTCCCCGGTGGCGAAGAGGGGCCGACCGCGCTGGGCCGGGGGCAGACCGAAGCCCAAGGTGATGGGATAGAGACGGATCGCGACCAGCTCTTCCCCCTCCCACTCCAGCCAGGCGACGACCGACTCCCAGATCTCCCGGTTGGCCGGGAACCCGCTCCGGTCGTCCCGGTAGCGGCGGCGGTTGAACTCGGCCACCGTCGCTTCTTCGGGTGTCAATCCGTAGGGCTCGTAGTTCTCCGCCGGCAGGCGCAGCAGCGTCTCGTTCTGGAAGATGAAGTCGCCGAGGCTGTAGAAGATGGGTCGGCCGTTGTAGATCTCGATACCCCGCAGCACGTGGGGGCCGTGGCCGACCACCACGTCGGCGCCGGCGTCGATCATGGCCCGGGCGAAGGTCTCGATGAAACCGGCCGGGACCGAACTGCGCCCCCCGCTCTCATGGGCGTGGAGGGAGACGATGGTATGGTCGGCCAGCCGACTGCCGCTGCGCACCGAGACCGCATTGGCTTCCAGGTCCCCGGGATGCGGCTCGGTCCGCGAGCCCCGCTCCGGCCCCACCTCGAACCGGGTCCCGAAGGCCCTCAGGCTGGTACCCTCCTCCGGGACCCGCACGCCCAGCTCCCGGAGCACTGTCCGGAAGTGCTCCATCTGTTCGGCGGTGACGATCTGAGTCGTCGTGTATCGCTGGGGGGCCAGCCCCGGACGGGAGGGGTTGTCCCCGAGGGTCTCCCCGGCCCGGGAATGCTCGGGGAAAGTGGCCGCCACCGACACCAGAGCGACCCGTCCCCGGGCGGTCTCCAGGAAGCGCGGCTCCCGGGCCTGGCGCAGTCCCTCTCCGGTTCCAGCATGGACCAGGCCGGCCTCTTCGACATACCCGGTCGTCAGTCGCTGGCCGAGGACTCCGTAATCGCCGGTATGGTTGTTGGCCCGCGAGACCAGGTCGAAGCCGGCCCAGACGAGCTCCTGCACCAGAGCCGGCTCGGCCCGCATGTAGGTCCCGCCGCTCTCGTGCATGGGATAAGGCTCATAGTCGTGGAACAGCATCTCAAGGTTGGTGAAGGCGGCGTCAGCCGAGCGGAGCAGCTCGATCATCGCCAGGAACTCCGGTTCCTCGTAGACCGATAGCTTGCGGGTGATGATCGAATCACCCGTCAGGGCGAGGGTGAAGCGTCCGGCATCCGTGCCCGGCTGGGTCTGGGCAAACGCGGCGGTGCCGATGACGCCGGCACCCAACAAGGCGGTCAGGAATGGACGGACGGTCATGTCGAACCTCCGGGCTTCGGGCCGATCGCGGTCCACCCGATCCGGACGGGGTGTGCGCGCACGAGAGGGAGCATACCATGCGAGGGCTCCAATGTCCTTCGTGCACATCGGATCGACCGACGGAAAGGTCTACGCGCTGACGTCCGATTCGAACGGACTGGCGGTCACCGCCTGGCCCAAGTTCCAGGGGAACGTCGCCAACTCGGGCCGGGGCATCGACCCGCTTCATCGACGAAGGCGACCAGGTCGGCCAGGGGACCGGTCCCATCCGGCACCAGCTCCTCTTGCGGATCTCCTTCATTCAACTGCTGGCTCACTTCGATCGAAGCCGCGTGCGCATCGGTGGTCAGGTAGGTCCGCATGCCGGTGCGAGACGCGATCATGTCGTTGAAGGGGTCGTTGCCGACCATCAGGCAAGCCGATGGGTCGAGTCGCAGAGCCTCGCAGATCTCGGTGAAATACCCCAGGTGCGGTTTACTGAACCGACTGTTCTCGACACTGGTGATGAGCTCGAACGGCACATCCTGCAATCCGGCCCAACGCAGGCGGCTCTCCTGGACGATCATGGGGAACATCGGGTTGGTCGCGATCACCAGCCGGTGCTCGCGCTCCTGCAGTTCGGTGACGACCTCCCGGGCACCCGGCAGAGGATCCATGAGATGCCGGAACTGTTCGAACTCCTTCGCATAGAACCCATCGAAGCGCTGCCAGACCAGGAAGGGATCCAGGTCGAGGCCGTCGCTGAAGGCATCCAAGAACACGTCCAGGTTGGAGGCCGATCCGTCGTTCCGGACCATCCGCCGGGTCGAGGCCATCATCCGTTCGCCGAACGCCTCGGCTGAGAGCAGGTCGGCGAAGCGCAGATAGAGCCGGCTCGTGTACTCCCGGTAGAAATCCGACTCCCGGAACAGGATCAGCGTGTTGTCCAGGTCGAAGAGGATCGCCTCGGTGGTGGTCAACGGGCCACCGTCCAGTCCAGGACCCTGATCTCATGCCGGCCGTAGATGAACCCGGACCCGGACCGATAATCGGTAAAGACGTCCCAGGTCTCACGGGGGAAGGAGACCGAGACCCGCCGAGCCATGCCCGGGGGGATGACCGAGGCCGGATCCGATGAGCCGAAGAGTCGCCCGTGCAGATGATCGATGAAGTCGACCATCTCATCCGTCTCCAGAGCGTAGAGGATCACCCGGACCCGCACGCTCCCGATCTCCTCCATGGTGTTGTTCTGCAGACTGAACGCGAAGCCCGAGCGGGTGTACTCGACCAGGGTGACCTCCACCCCGTCCTTGATCTCCCGGAGTTCCCGGTCGAGTCCCAGGGAGAGCGTGTCCCTGGCCGCCGGATAGGGACGGGGCGTCCCTGCCTTCTCCAGAAGGGCCTCCACCTGCGCACCCGGGATGGCGAGGTTCACACTCCAGGCACCGTCGAGGACGGCGTGGGACATCCCGATCACCCGTCCGGACTCGTCCACGACCGGTCCCCCGCACAGACCAGGGCCGAGCGCTGCAGTGATCTGGAGGACCCGGAGGTCACCGATTCGGCGAACACCACTCACCACCCCCCTTTCGACGGATGCCTCGACTCCCTGCGGAACCCCCAACGCAGTGACCAGGGTTCCCATGTAAAGGTCGCGGGAGTCGGCGAAGGCGAGGGGCGGAGCCGTGAGTCCCCGCACGGCCAGCAGCGCCAGGTTCCATTCCGGAGCCTCGGCCACCAGACCTTCCACGGTGTGGATCGAATCGGTCCCAGCCGGTTTGATCCCGACACTCGTAGCGCCGACCAGCAGACTGCGCCGGGTGGCGACCAGACCGGGCGATACGAAGAACCCGCTCCCGACCGCCAACGGCTGGGCTTCGCTGTCGCGAGCCACGACCATGACCACCGAGGGCAGGGTCTGGCGGAGCATCGTCTGGGACTGCTGGGCCGCGATCGGCCGGACGCTCGTGACCGCGACGCTCAGAAGGATGATTCCTAGGTTCAACCACGGGCGTGCCACAGGGCCAGCACCTCCTTCTCCCGTTCCGGCCGCAGGCTGGCTCCCCGCAGGCCTTCCTGCTCGGCGGCCGGCGTGGCATAGTACCAGTCCAGGGTGTCCCGGGCGGTCTCGGCCAGCGGCCGCCAGGACAATCCGACCGTGATCTCCCGGCTCAGGTCGAACTGGGCGAAGCCGACCCGGTTCCCCCGGGTCGGGTACCAGAGCGGCATCTCCCCATAGGGGCGGACCCGGTTGGTCAGACAGAAGTCGGCATCCACCCAGGTGAAGGAGACCTCGGCGGTAGTGACCGCCTTGATGCCGTAGAGCAGGTGGTCGAAGCGCAGCCCGCCTCTGGGCGTCAGGGCGTTGTAGACGCCGGTCGTTTCCTGTTCCACGAGCCGGATGTACCAAAGAGCCAGATCGCGAACGTCGATGAACATGCACAGGTCGGTACCGTCGCCGGGAGCCAGCACTTCACCCCCCTGGTCGATCCGCCAGGGCCAGTAGGTGAACCGGTCGGTGTCGTCGCCGGGGCCGACGATCAGCCCGGGTCGTACGATCAGGGCCCGATCCCCGAAGTTCTGCTTCGTGAAGTACTCGCAGAGCACCTTGTTTCGGCCGTAGTCCAGCCGGTCCCCCCGATCGAGAGCGGCCGGTTCGACCTCCAACTGGGGGGCATCCAGGGCGGTCATCCCCACACGGCTGAAATCCGAATAGGTGGAGCGGGTCGAGGTGAAGAAGTACCGGTCGACCGCATCCTTGAGCAGGGCGGCCGAGAGCCGGACCCAGGCCGGATCGGTGGCCGAAGTGTCCAGACAGATGTCCCAGCGCCGGCCTTCCAGGGCACTCAAGTCGTCGTTGCGGTCGCCGATCAGGGTCTCGACCTGGGGGAAGAGCCCAGGGTTGGTCCGGCCCCGGTTGAACAGGGTGATCTGGTGACCCCGGTCGAGCGCCCGCTGGACGATGTGCGGGCCGATGAACCCGGTCCCACCCAGGACCAGGATACGGAGCGGACGCACACTCTGGGTCGAGGGACCGAGCGGGTCGTGGAGCAGCCCTCCCCTACCGAGACCCAGGGCAGCGGCTCCACCCATCAGGGCGGAACGGTTGAGGAACTCACGGCGGGTCGTGCTCATCGGGCGGCTCCCGGCTGCTGGTGGTGTTGCAGATACTACCATCGATCGGGTCTTCCCATCGCCCGGGAAGTCGGTTTTCTGGAGCCAGGGGAAAGAACCCGATGACTCCTTACCCCAGACACGGGTCCTCCTGTAGAATGCCCGGGAACCGCTTACCGGGGAGGTCCCGATCTGAACCGCCGTCTGCGCTGGATCCTCCTGGTCCTCGTCCTGGCCGGACTCGTCGGGCTGCGGCTGGGGACCGGCATCTTCGACCTCGTCCCCGG
>CAYUVJ010000046.1:4964-10628 GCA_964447955.1 uncultured Gemmatimonadota bacterium | reverse complement strand
TCAGCGCGTCCGGCTTCACCGGCGCGGCCGATCCTCGCGGCGCCGGACTGGCCGAGGGCTACCAGGGCCACAGAGCCCCCGGCGTCCAGGCCGCGGGCCACCGTTCTCCCTGAACAAGCGCCATCCCGAGACGTCTTATCAACGGGACGGGGACACATGCCCGGGACCCCGACTGGTCTCCAGGCCCGATCCATGCTACACTGGAGATGGATCAGGCCGGTGTCCGATGGCATCGACCGCACACAGGGAGGTGATCCGCCATGGCAGCCGGTTGGCGCAACCCCCGCTTCGACCTCAAGGAGAAGTCCAAGAACGTCTTCGACCAGGCGATGGCCCTCAGCCTGGGTCTGATCACGATGACGTTCCTGACCTATCAGACCTTCGAGGTGCGGGCCGTCGAGATGGACCACTCCTTCGAGGCTATCGAGCTTGAGGAGATCCCCGAGACCGTCCAGCTCAAGAAGCCGCCGCCTCCGCAGCGGCCGCAGATCCCGATCGCGACCGAGAGCGAGGACATCCCCGAAGACGTGACCATCATGGACACCGACCTCGACCTGGACGCCCCGCCTCCACCGCCGCCCCCCCCGCCCGGGGCTCGGCAGCGTCAGGAGGACTCGCCCATCTTCATGGCCTGGGAAGAGGCGCCGGAACTGATCCGGTCCACCCAGGTGATACCGGAGTATCCGCCCATCGCCCGCAAGGCGGGGGTCGAGGGAAAGGTCATCCTGCAGATCGTCATCGATGAACAGGGGAACGTCCTCACTGCCGATGTGGTCTTCGCCCAGCCCTCGGGCATCTTCGAAGAGGCGGCCATCAAGGCCATCATGCAGTGGAAGTTCAAGCCGGCCAAGCAGCGGGACAAGCCGATCAAGGTACGCATGGCCTGGCCGATGGAGTTCAGCCTGAAGGCGCGGATCCCTCCGGTCGACTGATCTCCTACCGCCCATCCGAACCACGCAGGTGGTATCCGACCCCCTTACCCTGCTGTGCTCACCGGCAACTGGTGCCCGGGAGGTGCCGGGACGTCCCCGGTCAAGGTTCAGGAGTGGATTTCCGGTCGGATGCACTATAATCCATGGTCATTTGAAAGACGGCCGGTCCACCCGACACCGGCTCCGCTATCCCGGTACGTGCAAAGGTATGGCTATGGACTACTTCCTGACCGAAGAACAGCAGATGATCCGCGACCTGACGCGGACGATCGCCGAGGAGCAGGTGAAGCCTGTCCGGGCCGAACTGGATGAGAAGAATCTCTTCCCCGAGAAGATCATGAAGGAGATTGCCAAGGTCGACCTGCTGCGGGTCTTCATCCCGGAGGAGTACGGGGGGCTGGGCGGCGGCTGCACAGAGATGTGCATCGTCACCGAGGAACTCTCCCGCGCCTGTGCCGGGGTGGCCACCACCTATTCGGCCAATGCCCTGGCGGCCACGCCGATCATCCTCTACGGCAACGAGGAACAGAAGCAGAAGTACCTCTCGCGGATCGCCGACGGCTCCTCCTACGCCGCCTTCGCGTTGACCGAAGCGGGGGCCGGTTCCGACGCCTCAGGGGTCAAGACCCGGGCGGTGGAGACCGACGACGGCTACGTCCTCAACGGGACCAAGCAGTTCATCACCAACGGCGGGATCGCCGACATCTACTCGGTCATCGCGGTCACCGATCCCGACAGGGGGCCGCGGGGCGTCTCCGCCTTCATCATCGAGAAGGGTACCCCGGGATTCGAGTTCGGGAAGGTGGAGAACAAGATGGGTATTCGGGCCTCCAAGACCACCGAACTCATCTTCAACGACGCCAAGGTCCCCAAGGAAAACCTGCTCGGCCGTAAGGGTATGGGCTTCATCATCACCATGAAGACCTTCGACCAGACTCGTCCGGGAGTAGGTGCCCAGGCGGTCGGGATCGCCCAGGGAGCCCTGGACGAGGCGCTGGCCTACGCCAAGCAGCGCAAGCAGTTCGGGAAGACGATCTCTCACTTCCAGGCCATCCAGTTCATGCTGGCCGACATGGCCACCCAGATCGAGGCCGCCCGGGCACTGGTCTACGCCACCGCCCGGATGGTGGATGCCGGTGTCAAGAAGATCTCCAAAGAGGCCGCCATGGCCAAGCTGTTCGCCTCGGATGTGGCTATGCGGGTGACCACCGACGCGGTCCAGGTTCTGGGCGGCTACGGCTATATGAAGGAGTACCCGGTCGAGAAGTTCATGCGGGACGCCAAGATCACCCAGATCTATGAGGGGACCAACCAGATCCAGCGTCAGGTCATCGGTCTCGAACTGCTCAAGTGAGCCGGCCGGGCAAGATCGTCTGCGTGGGCCGTAACTACCTGGCCCATGCGCGGGAACTGGGCAACGAACTCCCCTCCGAGCCCCTCATCTTCCTCAAGCCCCCGTCGGCGGTCATCGCCGACGGGGAGCCGATCGTCCTTCCGGCCGTCTCGGAACGGGTGGAGCACGAGGGGGAGATCGGGATCGTGGTGGGGGCCCGGCTCAAGGAAGCGGACGAGACCGCAGCCCGGGCGGCCGTGGCCGCGGTGGTGCCGGCCAACGATGTCACCGCCCGCGACCTGCAGCGGCAGGACCCGCAGTGGACCCGGGCCAAGGGATTCGACACCTTCTGCCCGCTCGGCACTCCCCGTCCGGTGGCGCCCGATTTCCCGCTCACCTCGCTCGAGGTGATCTGCCGGGTCAACGGTGAGGTGAGGCAGCACGGCCGGGCCGCCCAGATGCACTTCTCGATCCCCTGCCTGCTGGCCTGGGTCTCGGCGGTCATGACCCTGGAGCCGGGAGACCTCCTGCTCACCGGCAGTCCCGAGGGGGTCGGTCCTCTCTTGGCCGGCGATATGGTCGAGGTCGAGATCCCCGGCATCGGGAGGGTGTCCAACCCCGTCGTCTGAACGTCTCCCCCCCATCCGGCCCGGATACCCGGTCAACCGTCTCTAGGGCCCGTCAGCCCCTCGACGGCGGGCCGTTGTCAACGGCCCCGCCCTGCTCTAGCATGCGGAGGTGCCCGCCCCCTTCACGCGAGGACCACCATGCCCGGCCACACCCTGATCGACCTCATGGAGCGCAGTGCCGAACGCTACTGCGACGAGATCTACCTGCTGGAGAAGCGGGAAGGCGGTTATGAGGGCACCTCGTTCCGCCAGACCCGTGACCGCGTGCACCGGTTCGCGGCCGGGCTGCTGGCCCTGGGTCTGGGCAGAGGGGACCGGGTCGCCCTGATCAGCGAGGGCCGCGATCTCTGGGTGGTCGCCGAGTTGGGGATCCTCTACGCCGGGGCAGTCAACGTCCCGATCTCGGTCAAAATCAACGAGCCCACCGAGCTGAGGTTCCGGCTGGCCCATTCCGGCTGCCGGATGGCCGTGGTCTCGGGCAGTCAGGCCTCCAAACTGGCGGCGGTGAAGAAGGACCTGCCCGACCTGGAGAAGGTCGTCCTGTTGGACGGTGCGGGCGAGACGGAGGATGAGATCGGGATCGAGGAGCTCCTGGACCGGGGAACAGAGTGGCTGGCGATCAACCAGGACCGGTTCGATGCGATCTGGCGGGGGGTGGAAGAGGACGATCCGGCCAACATCTGCTACACCTCGGGCACCACGGCCGATCCCAAGGGGATCGTGCTGACCCATCGCAACTACACCGCCAACATCGAACAGGGCGCGGGGATGCTCCACATCCCCTCGGATTGGCGATCGTTGATCATCCTGCCCTGGGACCACTCATTCGGCCACACGGTGGGGATCTACATCCTGATGCACTACGGGGCGAAACTGGCCTCGGTCCAGGTGGGTAAGACCCCCCTGGAGACCCTTAAGAACATCCCCGAGAACATCCGTGAGGTCCGGCCCTACTTCCTGCTCAGTGTCCCCGCCCTGGCGACCAACTTCCGCAAGAACATCGAGAAGGGAATCCGCCAGAAGGGCCCCAAGGCCGAACGGCTCTTCCGTCTGGCCCTTCAGAACGCGTATGCCTACAACGGTGAAGGCTGGAACCGGGGACGGGGGCTGCGGGCACTGCGGGCACCCCTCCACGCCCTTTTTGACCGCATACTCTTCACCAAGGTCCGGGCCGGGTTCGGCGGTGAACTCCGTTTCTTCATCGGTGGCGGCGCCCTGCTGGATATCGAGATGCAGCGTTTCTTCTACGCCATCGGGATCCCCATGTACCAGGGCTACGGGTTGACCGAGGCGGCTCCGGTCATCTCGGCCAACATGCCCGGAGCCCACAAACTCGGCTCCTCGGGACGGATCGTACCCGACCTCGAGGTGCGGATCTGTGACTCCCAGGGTCGGCCGCTCCCGATCGGCGAGAAAGGTGAGATCGTGGTCCGGGGAGAGAACGTGATGGCCGGTTACTGGAAGAACGAGGAGGCCACCGCCGAGACCGTCCGTGATGGCTGGCTCTACACCGGTGACCTGGGCTATCTGGATGCCGACGGATTCCTCTATGTGCTGGGTCGGGAGAAGAGCCTGCTCATCGCCAACGACGGAGAGAAATACAGTCCGGAAGGGATCGAGGAAGCCCTGGTCGCGAACTCCCCATTCGTCGACCAGGTCCTGCTGCACAACGACCAGGACCCCTATACGGTGGCACTCATCGTGCCCAACCGGGAGAACCTCCGGGACAGACTGAAGGACGAGGGGCTCTCAGGCACCACGGAGGAAGGACAGCGGGCGGTGTTGAGCCTGCTCCAGGCCGGGATCGACGCCTATCGGGAGGGGGGCGAGTACGCGGGACAGTTCGAGGGTAAGTGGCTGCCTTCCGCCTTCGCCGTCCTGGGAGAGGGTTTCACCGAAGAGAACCGACTGCTCAACAGCACGATGAAGATGGTGCGCGGCCGGATCACCGAGTACTACCGCGACCGGCTCGACTATCTCTACACCACCGAGGGGAAAGACCCCTACAATCCGCAGAACAGGATGATCGTCTCGCGTCTGGAGGACTGAGCACGACGCCCGGTTCAGCCCGTGATCTTCTCCTTCAGAGCCGCCACTGCCAGGTCGACCTCCGGGTACGTGAGGTGCCGAACGCGCTCGGGCGGTCTCTCCAGCCGGGGCAGGACCGGTCGGGCCTCAGTCGAACCACTTCACCGCTTCGCCCGGACCGACCCGTTCGGGCATCGGCGGGTCCTCCGCTGCATAGCCCACCGTGACCAGAGCCACCGGGTGTTCGTCTGCCGGCAGTCCCAGCAGTCCCTCCAGTCCCGCTTCATCGAAGGCACAGACCCAGCAGCTGCCCAAGCCCACCGAATGCGCGGCCAGCAGCAGGTTCTGGATGGAGGCGGAGACGTCCTGGATGGCGAACCGGGCGCTGCCGGGACCGTAGTGCTCGTCGATGTCGTCCGTACGGCAGCAGACGACGACCAGTGGGGCCTGGGCGATCCAGGCGTGGTCGAAACAGGCCTCGGCCACCGCCCGGATCCGCTCGGGAGCTCTCAGGAAGCAGAAACGGCGACACTGGAAGTTGCCGGAACTGGGCGCCCAGATAAGGGCCTCGACCAGGGCGTCCAGCTTCTCCCCCTCGATCGGGCGGTCCTGGTAGGCCCGGACGCTGCGGCGGGAACGGATAGCATCCAGGATGTCGTTCTGCATGAGGTCCTCCCTCTATAGTGCCCGGTCTCTTCGCCCAACGTGCGTCGGTCCGCCAGACCCCGCAAGCAGGAACAGG
>CAYUVJ010000046.1:3526-4954 GCA_964447955.1 uncultured Gemmatimonadota bacterium | reverse complement strand
GATTACAAAAAATCAATCACTAAACGACCAACTTCCGAACTACAGAAAAAACCCGCAAGCAGGAACAGGCGGGGTAACGAGTCCGAGTCGACCAGGAGAGGCTCTACTGGTCCAGTGGGCACGTTCGGGCGGTGCCCGGGTATTCTGGACAAGAGCCCCTCGAATGGCCAGATTGTGTTCGCACCACACCCTGACCCGACGGAGTGACGGTATCACGAGAGGGACTTCATGGAACGCACCACACCGCCGGTCTCGATGAAACTCCCCCCCTCCCCGGGCGGCCGCCTGCAGCGTTTGATCGGCAAGCCGGCCTCGGCCTGGACGGTGGACGACCTGGTCGATCTCGCCCGCCGGGAGCGCATCCGCAGTCTGAGCCTGATGCATGTGGGCGGTGACGGCTGGCTGAAGACCCTGGATTTCGCCCCGCTGAGCGAGGATGCCTGGCGGGACATCCTGGAGGGGGGAGAGCGGGCCGACGGTTCCAGTCTCTTCCGCGGGACCGGTATCCGGGCCGACACCTCGGACGTGGTCCTGCGGCCGCGTTTCTCGGGTGCCTTCCTCGACCCCTTCACCGAGGAACCGAGCCTGGCCGTGTTGTGCGGTCACGTCGGAAGAGACGGGCATCCGCTGCCCGAGTCCCCCGACACGATCCTGCGCAAGGCCGACCAGCGCCTGCGGGAACAGACCGGAGTGGAACTCCTGGCCCTGGGCGAAGTGGAGTACTTCCTGGGCAAACGCGCCGACGAGAGCGACATCTACGGGGCGGACGACCGAGGCTATCACGCCACCAGTCCCTTCGTCTTCGGCGAGGGTCTCCGCCGGGACGCCATGCGCATCCTGGGCGAGATAGGTGTGCCGGTGAAGTACGGGCATAGCGAGGTCGGCTATGTCGAGGCCGATGATTCCGACGGGCTCATCTGGGAACAGCATGAGATCGAACTGCAGCTGGCGCCCCTGCCCCGGGCGGCCGAAGCGGTCCTGCTGGCCCAGTGGGTGCTGCGCAAGCTGGCCCACGCCCGGAGGATGCACTGCAGCCTCGACCCGATCGTACGCCGGGGGCATGCCGGCAGCGGCCAGCATTACCACCTCTCCCCCACCCGCGACCATCGGCACCTGGGCGGAAGCCAGGATGGTGAGAAGCTGACCGACGAGGCCCGGTGGCTCATCGGGGGACTGGCCCGGATGGGGAGCGCCCTGATGGCATTCGGCAATCGTAACGCCGGATCCTTCGTACGGCTGACCCAGGGCAAAGAGGCCCCCAACACGGTCACCTGGGGTCGGTTCAACCGTCACGCACTGATCCGCCTGCCCATCCAGGCTATGACCGAGACCGGGCGTCTGGTCACCCCGCCGACCATCGAGTTCCGGCTCCCCGACGGTTCGGCCCATCCCTTCCTGCTGCTGGCCGGGGTGGCCCAGGCGATGCTG
>CAYUVJ010000046.1:0-3516 GCA_964447955.1 uncultured Gemmatimonadota bacterium | reverse complement strand
CCGACCGGTGGACCCCGACGTTCGACACTGCCGACGACCTGGACGGTCTGCTGGAGCGGACCGCAGCCGGAGGCGGCGATGGCCGGGGCCAGGACGCCGAAGCGGTCCCCCATCGATTCGCGGAGGTGGCCGAGGCGCTCGAGAAACACCGGGCCGGCTTGACCGCGGGGGGAGTCTTCCCCGACCACTTCATCAGCGCTGAGATCGCCTCTCTGACCGGACGCTCCGACTGAGCGAGCCCTGGGGAGCTGGTGGTTCCGGCCTCTGGGCTCAGTCCCGGGGAGGTTCGAGCCAGCGGGCGTAGAGCCCGGGCCGGCGGTGCTGCAGGAAGAGTTTTCGGGCGTGACTGCGGGCCGTCTCCGAGAGTTCCACATCGGCATACAGGATAGTCTCTTCCCCCGCCGGAGCCCGGGCGATGACCCGCCCGTCAGGGGCGCAGACGAACGATTCCCCGGCGAAGACCAGTTGCTCTTCCTTCCCCACCCGGTTGCAGAGGGCGGTGAAGTACCCGTTCTGGAAAGCCGCCACCTGCATCTCGGCCTCGTAGAGCCCTTCCGGCCACTCCCCCAGAGAACCGGCCTGCGGGACGACCACCAGGTCGGCTCCGGCGAGGGCCAGCGCCCGCATGTACTCGGGGAAGTGCCGGTCGTAGCAGATGGCCACGCCGACCTTTCCGACCGCCGTATCGTAGACCGGGGCACCCCGATCCCCCGGGGTGTAGTAGTCCTGTTCGTAGAAGTGCTCGTACTGGGTGATGTGGATCATGCGGGTCACACCGAGCAGCCGTCCGTCGGTGTCGATGACCGGTGAAGCGTCGTAGGTCCCCTCGGAGGTGCGCTCGTACAGGTTGAGCACCACGACCACTCCGAGTTCCTTCGCCCGGACGGCGAAGGCCTCGGTCACCGGTCCAGGTACCGGTTCGGCCCGTTCCGCCGGGTCCCCCTCGGCCCTCACCTGGGGGAAGAAACGATCGAAGGCCAGTTCGGCGAAACAGACCAGACGAGCTCCGGCCTTCGCAGCCTCTTCCAGGGCCGCCAGCCCTCGCCGGACGTTCTCCTGCCGGTCCTCACCGGCCTTCTGCTGAACCAGGGCGATGCGCAGCATGGATGATTCCTTCTCTCGCCGATGGAGATGACAAGGACACCGGGGACGGTTCCGGCCGCTTTCTCAGTGTCCGATCGGATAACCAAGCTTGAGGAACAGAACCGGGCGGGACTGCCGCCCGTCCCCGGCCCGGAACCGGTCCCGCATATAGGTAACATACAGGGACCCGAAAGGTGGAGCGAACCGCCAGCCGAACAGACCGTAGAGGTAGAACCTCTCAGCCTCACTGTTGGTCTGGGTGAAGACCCGGCCGAAGAGGTCGGGGGTGACGGCGTAATCGACACGCAGCACATGCAGCGTGGTGTTCTCCTCTTCGGGATCGGGTTCCAGACGCAGATGCTCGAGGGTGTACGAGACGGTCAGCCGCGGGATCAGCACCCGGTTGACCTCGACCTCCCAGAGGGAGAGTCGGCTGTCATAGACCCGACCCCAGGAGTAGGTCAGGGCTGTGCTTGCCCATTCCTCGGTCCGATATCCCAGGGCGAGTTCGTGCTGACGATTGAAATAGTGGCGGTCGAAGAGCGCATCCGGTTCCTGGGCCTCGAACCGTCCCTCGTACTCGAGTCCGATCTCGTTGTGCAGGTAGAGGTCGGCACCCTGGACGATCTCCCAATTACGCAGCGAACCATCGGACCGGCTCCAGTAGATCTTGTAGTTGGAATCGTATTTGAAGAACTTTGCCAGCCCCCGGTCAGGGTACCAGATGCGGCGGGCTGAGACGTCCAGTTCACGCCGGTCGTCGTCGCGGATGAATCCCACCGTGTTGACGTTCTCGCGGAAGCGCTCTCCCAGCTCGGTGTAGCGCAGGTGATACGCGTAGAAGTCGGTCTTGCGCTCCATTCTCAGGAACCAAGCCCCGGTGTCACCACCCGGGTCGGGCCAGGAGAGGACGGCCTGCCCGGTCACGTACCAGTCGCCGGGCAGGTTGAGATAGAGGTCGGACCCCAGGGCTCCGGTCTCACCGGAAGGGCTATGACGGTTCACCGCCAGCAGTCCGACTGTACTGTTGTTCAGCACATCCCGCCGCAGCCGCAGCACTCCCCAGGTGGCTCCGGTGCGGTACTCATCGGTGACGGTGTCCGGATCGTCGGACAGCACCGCTTCTCGCACCACCAGGCCGGCCAAGGTGTTGCGGCCGCTCCTGCCGACTACCTTGGCCCCACCGTCGATCTGACCGATCCGGCGGGTGTAGAAGGTCTGGATCCGGTTGCTCCAGAGATCGTTCCCCTCCATGAAGAATCGGCGTTTCTCCGGGAAAGAGAGTTCGAAGGGGGTCAGGTTGATCTTTTCCCGGTCCCCTTCCACACTGGCAAAATCGGGGTTGAGGGTGGCGTTGAGCGTTACGGCGCTGCCCAGATCACCCTCCAGGTCGGCTCCGGTCTCGAGATGCCAGCCCTCTTCGACCCGACCGTAGTCGGCTCCAGCACCGGTGACTGCCAGGTACGGGACAAGGGTGAGCGGCGATAGAGGTTCGGGGAGCGGGATGTCGGTCAGCACCCCAGAGCGTGACACATGGAAGCTCTTGTCGACCGGGCCACTCCACCAGGTCTCCAGCAATCCGCCCTGGCAGCGACGGCCGAGATTGATGCCCCAGGAGGTCACACCGGCTGGCCAGTTCAATGACCGGAAGGGGATCTCGATCTCCGCCGTCCAGGCCTGCGGTCCGACCGAGGTGACGATCCGCCAAGCCGCGTCCCAGGTTGCGTCCAGGGTCTCGGCATCGTTGGCGACCCTCACATCAGCCTGGGTACCCAGAGCGTTGGCGTAGAACACATATCCGGTACGCCCGTCCCGGAAGGTATCCAGCACGATCCCGACGACATCGTCGGAGGAGAGAGCGCCGTCATCGCGACGGGTGACCGCGGCCAGAGGAGGTTGGCCGTCCGGGAGGGGGCAACGGAAGGCCACGTACAGGGACCGACCGTCGGAAGCCAGCGCGAAGCTGGGGTCCCAGACGCTGACCGCTCCCCGATCGGGTCGCAGTTGAAGGAAGTCGGCATGGACTCCATCCGCCGGCCACTCCTGGGGGTCGAGACGTCCGTCCAGGACCGGCGAGTGCTCGATCCAGCGGACAGCGATCCGCTTGGTCACATCCTGCTGAGACGAGACGGCCGGGTTGGTCGAAGCCCGGACCGGAGCGGTCACCCCGCCGGTGAGCAACAGACCAATCAGTGCAAGAGGTTTGAGGGACCGGCGGTGTGAGGCCATTGGGCGGCGCTCCGGAGTGAGATGGCCCGCTGGAGACTATCGCCGGCCCTGGCCGGCATCAACTGCCATGATGGCGGTCGATCCGGGCTCAGACCGGCCCCTGGGCCAGGTCCATCTCGAGGTCCCGGATCAGGCCGCTTATGTCACTGATGCCCTTGGCGGTCGCCAGTTCCGCCAGGGTCCCCCAGTAGGCCTCTCCGCAGA
>CAYUVJ010000045.1:0-10681 GCA_964447955.1 uncultured Gemmatimonadota bacterium | reverse complement strand
GACTCCGCCCGTAGAGCTCGGCCACTTTGCTGGTGATGCGGACACCGGGTGGACCGGCCGGGTCGATATGCACCCAGCAGTCGCTGCGCACCTCGGGACCGCGGTGCCCGGCTTCGGCCGCCCGTGGCCCGGCCGTCCCGGAGGACCTCTCGCTCGAGCTCATGCCGGGGTCCCTCCCCCGCTCCGGTCCGGTCCATCGGTCCCGGTCGGGGAGCCGTCCCGAGCTGCCAGCCGGGACCGCACCGCCGGGAGCAGCCCGCCGGCCGCCTGTATCTCCAGCAGCAGGGGGGGCAGGGGAGGGATGCCGTAGGACTTCGTCCCCACCCGGACAGTTCCCGCCGCCGCATCGACGGCCACCTCATCCCCTTCCTCCCAGGCCCGGACCGTTTCGGGGGACTCCACCAGCAGCAGACCCTGGTTGATGGCCGCCCGGTAGAAGATGCGGGCGAAAGAGGAGGCCACCACCGCCGCTACGCCCGCCGCCCGCAGACCGACCGCCGGCTGTTCCCGGCTGGAGCCGCAGCCGAAGTTGCGGCCGGCCATCACGACATCCCCTGACCTCACCTCACCAGCGAAAGACGGGTCGAGGTCCTCCAGCAGATGGGGGAGGATCTCCTCGGGCGTGCTGCAGGAATAGGTATACTTGCCGGGGAAGAGCTGGTCGGTGTTCACATCGTCGCCGTAGCGCCAGACCTTCATGCCGTCCCTCCTTCCCCGACGAGGTCCCCGGCCGCGCTCGAGAGTTCCCGGGGGTCGGTGATCACCCCGGTGACCGCCGTTGCGGCCGCGGTGAGCGGACTGCCCAGATAGATCTCCGAGTCGGGGGTGCCCATCCGCCCCTTGAAGTTACGGTTCGAGGTCGACAGACAGACCTCCCCGGAGGCCAGGATACCCATGTGGGCTCCCAGACAGGGTCCGCAGCCGGCGGGCAGGATCGTCGCCCCGGCTCGGCTAAGTTCGGAGATGGTCCCGTCGGCGAGCGCCGCGTCGAAGACCCGGCGGCTGGCCGGGGTGACCAGCATCCGCACCCCGGGGTGTATCCGGCATCCCCGCAGCAGGGCGGCCGCCTCGCGCAGGTCGCTCAACCGTCCGTTGGTGCAGGTGCCCAGGAAGACCTGGTGGACCCGCACTCCGGCCGCCTCCTCCACCGGGACCACCGCATCGACCGCTCCCGGACGGGCCACGACCGGACCGAGCGCCTCCAGGTCGACCTCCAGTCCCTGTTCGTACCCGGCATCGGCATCGGCCCAGACCGCCTCATCGGTGCCTCCCTCCGGGTCGACCTCGCCCAGGAAGTGACGGGTCTTCTCGTCGGCCGGGAAGACCGCCGTCTTGGCTCCCATCTCCACGCCCATGTTGGCCACGGTGATCCGTTCGTCGATGCTCAGTTCGGCCACCTCGCCATGGAACTCCACACTGCGGTAGGCGGCTCCGTCGGCGCCCAGGCGGCCGATCAGACTCAGGACGAGGTCCTTGGCCGTAGTGAAGTCGGAGAGGCGGCCCTGCAGGGTCACCTTGATCGAGGCCGGGACCCGCAGCCAGGTCTCCCCGGTCAGCAGCAGGGCGGCCGCCTCGGTCCGGTCGATCCCGGTGGCGAAGGCGCCCACCGCCCCATAGGAGCAGGTGTGGGAATCGCTCCCCACGATGACCTCGCCGGGACGGGCCAGCCCGCGTTCCAGGACGATCTGGTGACAGATCCCCTCGCCCACATCGTAGAAGTGCGCCAGTCCGAACCGCTCCACGAAGGCCCGTATCTTCTGGTGGGCAGTGGCGGTAGCCGTGTCCTTGGCCGGCGCCACGTGGTCGAGCACGATGACCGGCTGGTCGGGGTCGGCCACGCCGTAGCGTTCCAGTTCGGGACCGATCTTGTCGATGATCGCGGCGGTGTTGTCGTGAGTCAGCAGGCGGCGGGGGTGGACGGTGACGATCTGACCGACCGCCACCTCGTCCCGGCCGGCCGCCCGGGCCAGCACGTTCTGTGCGAAGGTGCCCAAGACCGTCCCCCCCCCCTCATCTCCGGGCCAGCAGTCCGCCCCGCTGATAGATGCGCATCTGCACCGGTGACATGGGCGTCACCTCGAACCGGGCCCCGTCGTCCAGGCGGACGACCCCGCCGCTGGCCAGGTCGACCCGGACCCGGTCGCCGTCCTTCAGTCTCTCCCGGAGCGCCCCGCGCAGGACAGGGAACCCGGTATTGATGGCGTTGCGCTCGTAGATGGCGCCGAAGGACTCGGCGATGACCGCCCCCAGACCCAGCGCCCGGAAGCAGTCGACCGCCTGCTGGCGGCTCGAACCGGCACCGAAGTTGACCCCGGTGACCAGGAAGTCGCCCGGGGCCGCCAGCTTCGGGAAATCCTCCCAGCCGGGGAGGTTGCCCAGGGCATGGTGGCCCATGGCGTCCAGCTCGGTGATGGCCAGGTGCCGGTTGTGGAAGATCATATCGGTGTCGACCGCGTCCCAGTCCAGGACCCAGACCCGGCCTTCGATGACTGTCGGCCGCTCGGCTGACGGGTCTTCCCCGTCTGTCCCGAAGGCTCCAGCGGACGGAGCCATCGGGCTGCTGATCCCCTCGGCCGGGCCGTCCGGGGCCAGCACGTTCAGCCGGGTGGGACGGGGTGGAGCCTCATCGATCCGTCCCGGGAGGGTCAGCACACCGGCCACAGCCGAGGCGGCGACCGTCCCGGGGGAGGCCAGGAAGACGTGGCCCAGTCCCTGCTTGCCCGGGAAGTTGCGGTTGCCGCTCGAGACGGTAGTCTCACCATGGCCGGTCTGGCCCACCTGACCCGCGGCACAACCGGCGCAGCCGGCGTTGGAGATGAGCGCCCCGGACTCCTTGAAGATGCGGAACAGGCCCAGCCGGAGCGCCTCCATCCAGACCCGGTCGGTGGCCGGGACGACCTTCAACACCACCCCGTCGGCCACGCGGCGGTCCTTGAGGATACGGGCCGCGGTCAGCAGATCCTCGAGCCGGCCGTTGGTGCAGGAACCCAGGAAGGCCGAATCGATCGGGGTACCGGTCACCTCGGCCAGGGGGACCACGTCTTCGGGATGCCCGGGCCGGCTGACCATCGGCTCCAACCCGTCGATATCGACGACCTCCTCGCGCAGATAGACGGCGTCGGCATCAGGCTGGGGCCAGTCCCGGTCCACTCCGCTCAAGGCGGCGTACTCACGCACCGCCTTCCTGCCGGGGGCCGGGAAGAGGATGATGGCCCCCATCTCGGTGGCCATCGAGGCCAGGGTCAGGCGGCCGGCCAGATCGAGGTCCTCGATAGCCTCCCCCTCCACCTCGGCGGCACAGCCCAGCAGTCCGCTGGCGCCGAAGTGACGGACCAGGGCCAGGGTGAGGTCCTTGGCCGTGGTTCCCCGAGCCGGGGTACCGGTGACGCGGACCCTCATTGTGGGCGGGACCTGGAACCAGACCGAACCGCGGGCGAAGGCACTGGCGATGTCCACGTCCCCCATACCCTGTCCGAGAGCACCCACCGCGCCCAGGATGTTGGCATGGGAGTCGGTGGAGACGAAGGTGTCGCCGGGCCCGACCAGCCCCTCCTCGATCATCAGGTGGGAGCCGATCCCCCGGTCGATGTCGTAGACCTTCATACCGTGCCGACGAGCGAAGAGCCGGCAGCGATGCTGGTTGGCGGCGTACCCCTGGTCGGAACCGGTGGGATTGCAGTCGAAGGTGAAGAAGGTCCTGGAGAGATCGTCCAGACCCAGTCCGTGGGTCTCCAGGTGACCGACCACGTTGGCGCCGCCGAAATCCCGGGCGACCCGTACATCGACCCGCAGCTCCACGGTGGCGCCGACCTCCACCGGGTCGTCGCTGTGGGCGGCCAGGATCCTCTCGATCAGGGTCATCCCCACGGGCTCACCCTTCTATCAGTTTCCCGGCGACCCGCAGAGTGAAGGGGTCGAAGGTCGCGAAGTCGGCCTGATGGACGAAGACGGTCTCGACGACCTTCGGCTGACCTTCCCCTTCCCGGGAATGACAGGCGATGATGTTCTGGACCTCGAGCGGCAGTCCGGCCTGGGCGGCCACCACCGTGCCGCTGATGGGATGTCGGGTACAGCGACCGTGATGGCTCATGCGGTAGCCGCCCGAGCCGTCGGACTCGATCTCCAGCAGTTTGCCCACATCATGCAGTAGACCACCGGCGATGAGACGGTCGAGATCGATCCGGTAGGGCGGTTCTGGATAGGCCGCCAGCTGGGCCTCGGCCAGGCCGATCGCGCCGCGGGTGACCGCTTCGGTGTGCTGGAGGAACCCGATGCCGCCGCAGTCGGTCAACAAGGAGAAGGGCATCCGTTCGACATCCTCCAGCTCCTGCCAGCCTCCCTCTCGACAGGCCAGTACCCAGGCGGCGACCACCTGGCCGCGCAGTCCCTCGTCGATGATCCGTTCCAGCAGGTCGGCGAAGCGACCTTCGATGGCGGCGGCGTCGATCATGCACCCCTCCTGGGGTTGGTCATCCCGTTCCGGAAGTCCCCGGACGCGTTCCCTCAGACCTCCTCCAAGGCAGCGATGACCGCGTCGGTCATCCGCCCGGTCGAGGCAGCGCCCTGGGCGATCGCCTTCGGGCCTCCGGGGATCTTCATCATATCGTACGTCCGTACCTCGCCGGCGGCCACCACGCTCCCGATGGCCTTCCGAATCCGCTCGGCCTTGTCGGTCTCCGCCAGGCGGTCGAGCATCATGGCGGCCGACAGGAACATGGCGATCGGGTTGACGATACTCGGGTCCAGTTCGGCGTATTTGGGCGCCGAACCGTGGGTCGGCTCGAAGACGGCCACCTCGGTCCCCTCGTTGGACGAGGCGGCAAAGCCCAGCCCGCCGACCAGGCCGGCGAAGGCGTCCGAGATGATGTCGCCGAACATGTTCCCGGACACGATCACCCCATAGTCCTCTGGGTTCTTGGTCAGCCACATCGTCTGGGCGTCGATGTTGGTCTCCAGGAGGGCGATGTCGGGGTACTGCCCGGCCACCCGGCGCGCTTCCTTGACCATCATCCCCGAGGTCTCCCGGATCACGTTGGGTTTCTCACAGACGGTCACCGAACGGTAGCCGTGCTGGTGGGCATAGGCGAAGGCGGCTTCGACGATCCGGCGACAGGCCGAGCGGGTGAAGATGCGGCTGGAGATGGCCAGGTCGGGTCCGGGAGCCTCGCGGAAGGGAGCGAACTTGGGATGACTCTCGAAGGCCGCTCTGACCGAGGACGGCGGGTCGGTCCATTCCACCCCGCTGTAGAGTCCCTCGGTATTCTGCCGGAAGATGACGGCGTTCACCCGGGGTTCCTCGATCCCGCCGTCCTTCCCCCGCCGGATGAAGTTGAGCGGGTTGCCGGGGAAGGAGATACAGGGACGGATCGAGACGTCCAGGTCGAAGATCTGGCGCAGTCCCACGATCGGACTGTAATAGACGTACCCCTTGTCCTTCAGGCCGGGATCGAGCTCGGCATCGGCCTCGTCCTTGGGCTTCGAGGTGATGGCGCCGAAGAGCCCGATCTTGTGCTCCCGGAGCAGTTCGATGGTGCGGTCGGGCAGGGCGTTGCCCTCGGTGCACCAGAACTCCCAGCCGATGTCGCCATGGATGTACTCGGCGTCGAATCCCACCGCATCCAGGACACGGATGGCTTCTTCCAGGACGATCTTGCCGATGCCGTCCCCCGGCAACGCGACGATGGTGTGATGGGCCATCGGACAGGGCTCCTTGGCCAGAAGGGGAGTGGATGGAGGTTCCCACTATTCCGGACGGCAAGGTATGAAATCGCCCGATGGGGGTCAACGTAACCCGGAGGAGCTCTTCTCTGCCATACTCGATGGTTGCGGGGTCCGGACGGATCCAGGACCGCAACACGGTCCGTCCACGGATCCGAGGCTATGGAAGGCTGATCTGCGAGGTGACGCTGATGGAATCGGCCAGTTCCCGCCGGGCATAGTAGACGCGGCTGGCCACCGTCCCGCGGGGTACACCCAGCATCCGGGCGATCTCGTCGTAGGGGAGACCGGTGATGTCCTTGAGTACGAGCAACTCCCGCTGGGCCGGCGGCAGGCGGTCGAGGGCCTGCCAGAGCCGGGAGCGCCACGCCTCGGCCTCCACCGCCTCGTCGGGCGCGATCTCCTGGGTGGGGAGATCGGGCGACAGTTCGGAGAACCGGCGGGGGGCCGATCCCCGGCCTTCCCGCTTCCGGCGGCTGTCCAGGAACCTTCTCCGGGCGAGGGCCAGCAGCCAGGGGTGGAGAGGACGTTCGGGGTCGCGGCGGCCGATCCGGCGCCAGGCCAGCAGGAAGGTCTCCTGGAGCAGGTCCTTGGCCTCGTCCGGGTCGCCGCAGAGCGACAGCAGGAGGCCATAGACCCGTTGTTCGTGGGCTCTCATCAGGGGTTCGAAGGCGGTCCGGTCGCCGTTCCGGCAGCGCACGACCAGCTGCTCCTGTTCCGACCGGCTCATCACACGTCGCTCGCCGGATGCCTGTGGACCCGATCGAGCGGGACCTCCGATCGGACGAAGCGCCGCTCGGCTAGCCACAGCCCCAGGAGGGTGACGGCCACCAGGCCCGCCCAGAGCAGGATGCTCGGAACGGGCAGACGTTCAGACAACTGGAGCAGCAGGATCATGACCGGCCCGAGTACCCGCGAAGCGCCCTCGGGCACACTCAGCATCGCCACGCAGATGATCGCCCAGGAGACGGCCAGGGGGAGCACGCCCATGAGCGTCATCCACTGGCGATGCCTCAGATCGGCGCCGGCCTCGAAACCGCCGAGATACAGCATCAGGAGGACCGACCCGGTGAGTACACTGAAGAACAGGAGCAGGGCGTAGACCCGGTCACGGAGCGGGGAGGCCCGGCCGCGCATCTCATCGGGGTAGAACTCGCCACGGGATAGGCCGGCGAGGAAGGCGGGACCGGGTTCCTCCGGGACATACCCGGGTGGATCCGTTTCCTGGTCTCCGTACATGACGGCGGCCGCGCGCCGCATCTGCCACAGGACGAAGCGGGGGGAACTCTCGGGCCCGATCTCGTACGGGTTGTAGATCCCCAGCGATCCCACCGGCAGGACCCGGTGGACCTGAGGGCGCCACGTCTCTCCCCAGGGAGCGACGGCCTCGGGAGCAGTCCTCTCGTGCGTCAGGGACCAGAACTCCCGGGGGACTGCCACCTGCTCCTCCTCCATCCGGATCTGAGCCGGTTTGACCGGTCCGAGGATACCCGAACAGAGATAGCCGACCGCCAGCCCGGCCAGGATCACGGTGATCCCGGGGGCTGCCGCGTACCGGAAGAGCAGGCGGCGGGAGAGGGGCAGATGGTCCAGAGGGTGGAGTCGCTGCAGACTGTTGACGATGGTCCATCCGATGGCGGTCAGCACGTAGACGGACAAGATGGAGATATCCTCTCCGCGGTGGAAGGCCCACACCATCAGGGCGGTGAAGAAGAGCACCACCGGCAGTACCAGCCACGTCTCCCAGTGGTTGTGCAGGAGTCTCCATACGGTCACGAACAGCAGCTGCCGGCCGGTTCTCTCCTCGGCTCGATGGTCCGCGAGCGCCCCGTCGTCCGATCGGCTCGTCGTCCCCTCCTCCGGGTCGGTCACGTCCCCGGCCGGGAACGTGAGGATCTCCCCGCTACCGGGAGACAGTTCCTCCGACTCATGTTCGAGCAGGTACGTCCGAGGGGTCCTGCGGTAGGAGGCGGCGAGGGTGAGGATGCCGCCCACCAGCGCCCCCACCGAGGTCAGAGGATGGAACGGGAGGGCGACCAGCAGGACGAACAGGAAGAGCCAGACCAGGGCATACAGGGTGACCGAACCTGCATGGACACGGATCCGGCGGCTGGTCGGGTTGGGGGTCAGGACGAGTCCGAGCAACAGCAGGCCGAAGGCGGCCAGCCGGGCCGTACCGGCCCACAGACCTCGACCCATCGGCACCATGTCGGCGGGACCGTGACTCCAGACCGTCAGGACGAGGGCGGTGACCAGCAGGGTCCCCCAGGAGAGCCCGAGCAGAGTGCTCAGCCGTACCCACCAGAGGTGACGGGCGTCGACCGGCAGGACCATGTGCAGCCGGGTGGCCCGGATCCACTGGCTGCCGGCCAGCATCCCGCCGGTGACCGCCCACCAGGCCATGAACTGGTAGAGCATGAAGAGTCCCTGCCGTCCGGTCAGGGTCAGCGGGGGGGGACCTCCCTCCAGCGACCGGATGAGGCTGAGCATCACGCCCATCACGAGGCCCCACCAGAGGATGAGGCCACGCTGGCGCCAGCCCGGATCGCTGCGGACCAGGACCCTGATCATGACCCGATCCCCACCAGCTCGATGAACATCTCCTCGAGTCCGACCCGTTCGCAGACCGCGTCGGTCAGTCCCAGCTCCCCGGCCAGTCGGCGGCAGGTCACCTCGGGAGCGCCCTTGAACAGGGCATGGAAGCCGACCGGGCGGGGACGGATCGAGAGACAGTCCGGGTCGGAACCCAGGCGGTCGACATCGAACCCCTGTCTGTCCGGGAACCGGACCAGGGTGATGTGTTCCTGCAAGTGGTCGAGGCGTTCATCGATCCGAACCCTCCCCTCGTGCAGCAGCACGATCCGCTCGGCCATCCGCTCGATGTCCCCCATGTAGTGGGAGGAGAAGAGGATGGCTGAGCCCGCCTCGTTCAGGAAACGGATCGAGGTCTCCACGAAGTCGCGCCGGGCGGCCGGGTCGAGTCCCCCGGCCGGCTCGTCCAGCAGCAGCACCTCGGGCCGGTGCGCGATGGCACAGAGCAGGGCCACCTGCCGGGCCTGTCCCTTGCTCAGGGAGCCGACCGTCTCGCGGAGTCCCAGTTCGTAATGGTGCAGCAGTTCGTCGGCCAGGGCCTCGTCCCAGGTGGGGTAGAGGTCCCGGTGCAGGGAGAGGACCTCCCCCACCTTCAGGAAGCCGGGGATGATCTGGTCCTCCGAGACGTAACCGACCCGGCGCTTGACCGCGACCGGGTCCTCCCGGGGGTCGACCCCGAAGAGCCGCACCCGGCCGGACTGGGGGGCGATCATGCCCATCGCTATCCGGATTAGGGTCGTCTTGCCGGCCCCGTTGCGGCCGATCAGACCGACGACCTCCCCTGGTCCGACTGCGAACTCGACGCCGTCGAGGACCTTGATCCCCCTCTTGAACGATCGTTCGATACCCTGGAACTCGATCAGTGCCATCAGGGGTGCTCCTTTTCGTCTTCTTCTCTGGGCGCCTCATCCGCGACCGACGGGTCCCGGTCCTCACCGGCCTGTAGCAGTTCCTCGAATATGGCCAGCGCCTCCCGGGTCCCGACCTCGAGCTGGTGGGCTTTGCGGGCCGGGACGGTCAGGGACGACCTCAGCTGCTCCCGGCGGGCCTGTCGGGCAGCCTCGTCGTCCTGTCGGCGGACCACCAGCGGCAGTCCGGGACGGCGGGTCAGGAGGCCCTCCTCCTCGAGCAGGCTGTAGGTCTTGCTGACCGTCATGGGGTTGATGCCGAGTTCGGTGGAGAGGGCGCGGGTGGAGGGGAGCTCGGCGCCCGGGGCGAGCACACCGCCGGCGATCAGGAAACGGATCTGCTCCAGCAGCTGCCGGTAGACCGGCACGCCGCTGCCGGGATCGACGGTGAGGAGCAGGGCCAAGGGACTTCCTCCGGGGTCGAAGGTTCCGGCGGTCGGGCCGCCAGGTGTATATCACAAGTAATACACCTGCGGACAATGTAGCGGGCCGTGGTGTATATGTCAAGTAATACACTTGTCCTGGTCTCGGATCCCTGGTCAAGAGGACGCGGAGGGAATACCGTTCGTCCGATCCAGCGACCGGTCACACCTTCAGGAACGGGTGTCCGGTGCTGCCAAACGCAGTTCCTTCACGATCTCCACCTCGGCCCCCTCGCCGGTGGGACGGACCTCGAAACCGCGCTTCTGGAAGATGGACAGCATGCGGCGGTTGTCCGTGGTGGTCTGGGCGACCACCCGCTTGAGTCCCCAGCGCTCGGAGATCTCCAGGCAGTAGTCGGTCAGCATCCCGCCCAGGCCCCGGTCCTGCCAGGGGTCGCCCACCAGGATGGCGAACTCGACGGTCTCCACGTCGGGATCGGCCACCAGCCGGCCCACCCCGGTCAGACGGCGCCGCCCTTCCTCCTCGATCTCGGCCACGATGGCGATCTCCCGGTCGTAATCGATGAAGCAGAAGCGTGAGGCCACTTCGTGGGTCTTCCAGTGGAAGAGGTAACGGAAGCGCTGGTAGATCGACTCGGGGGAGCAGGAGCCGAGCAGTTCGAACCAGAGCGGCTCGTCCTCGGGCTTGATGGGGCGGAGTATGGCCGGGGTTCCGTCCCGCAGGATGACCCGGCGGACGTATTCCTCGGGGTAGGGGCGCAGGGCCAGGTGGCGGTAAGGCTCCGCAACGCGTCCGACCTGCTCACGGTCGATGACCACCCGGGCGTCCAGGGCCACCACCCGGTCGGGAGAGACCAGCAGGGGGTTGACGTCCAGCTCCTGGATCTCCGGATAGTCGGCGGCCAGGTAGGAGAGACGGATGAGGACCTCGATCAGCCCGTCCACCGGCATGGGGGGGCGTCCCCGGTAACCCTGGAGCAGCGGCCAGATGCGCAGCGATTCGAGCATGCGGCGGGCCAGCCGCTCGTTGAGGGGGGGGAAGCCCAGGGCCCGGTCGTGGAAGAGTTCGGCGGCGGTCCC
>CAYUVJ010000044.1:0-10747 GCA_964447955.1 uncultured Gemmatimonadota bacterium | reverse complement strand
CGGCACCGGGGGCAACGCCTACCACATCTGCTACGTCGTCGACCGCAGCGGCTCCATGCTGGACACGCTGGACCTGGTCAAGCGCGAGATGCTCCGCTCCATCAGCCGCCTGAGCGAGGCCCAGAGCTTCCACGTGATCTTTTTCGCTACCGGCGAGCCGAAGGAGAACCCACCTCGGCGGCTGGTGTACGCCACGGAGGACTACAAGCGTGAGGCGGCCAAGTACCTGCGGGACATCCGGGGTCTGCCCGGCCCCCGCCTGCTCCACATCAAAACGGTCAAGGGGAAGGGCTACGGGCCGGCCGAGCGGGATGCCTACTTCTTCCACGGTTCAGGACCTTTCGAGAAGGAGACAGGGATCCCGAAGAAGTCGTCGGGACCGCCGGCGTACACCACGATCTTCGGAAAAGCCCTGATCGCCGAATGCCGGCGGGACGATCGGGTGGTGGCCGTGACCGGCGCGATGCCCAACGGCACCGGCCTCGACCAGCTGGCCGAGGAGATCCCCGAGCGCTTCTTCGACGTCGGCATCGCCGAAGGGCATGCGGTGACCTTTTGCGCCGGGATGTCCGCGGCCGGTCTCAAGCCGGTGGCCGCCATCTACTCCACCTTCCTGCAGCGGGGCTACGACCATATCATCCACGATGTGGCCCTGCAGGACCTGAACGTCTTCTTCTGTCTCGACCGGGGCGGGATAGTCGGCGAGGACGGTCCCACTCATCACGGGGCCTTCGACCTGAGCTACCTGCGCTGTGTGCCGGGGATGGTCATCATGGCGCCACGCAACGAGAACCTGCTGGTGCGTATGCTGCGCACCGGACTGCTCTACGATGACGGACCCATCGCCATGCGCTATCCTCGGGGTTCGGGCGAAGGGGTGCCGATCGAGGACCCCGTGGAACCGGTTGAGATCGGACGCGGTGAGGTACTGCGGGAAGGAAAGGACATCGCTCTGGTGGCGGTGGGACGCATGGTCGGGCAGGCCCTCAAAGCCGCCGACCTGCTCTCGGAACAGGGTGTCCAGGTCGCGGTCGCCGATGCCCGTTTCATCAAACCGCTCGACGGTGAGCTCCTGGATCGGCTGGCCGACGAGACCGGGGCGCTGGTCACCATCGAGGAGAACAGTGTCCGGGGCGGTTTCGGGTCGGCCGTGCTGGAACATCTCAGCAACGCCCGACGCTGGTCGGTGCCGACCCTCCAACTGGGTCTCCCCGACCGCTTCATGCCGCATGGTTCGGTCAAGGAGCTGCTGCGGGACGCCGAACTGGACGCCGAGGGGATCGCCCGGCGGGTGGGTGGATGGCTGAAGGAGGTCCGCAAGCGATGAGACTGGGGGTCATCCCCAATCTGCGCAAACCCGAGCTGGAAGAAGCGCTCGGGGTGGTGCTGGCCTGGGCCGGCCGCCATGAGGTTACCCTGATGCTCTCCGACCGTATCCGCGATCGCTTTCCGAGGCTGGAATCCGAGAATTCGGTCGAGGTCCGCCCGGAGTCCGAACTCGCCGCGGTCTGCGACGTCCTGCTGGCCATGGGGGGCGACGGCACCATCCTGGCCGCCCTGCGCTGGGCCGGTGAACGGGGGATACCGGTGCTGGGGGTCAACCTGGGCAGCCTCGGATTCCTGGCTGATGTCCAGCCCGACCATCTGGGTGAGGCGCTGGACCGGCTCATGGCCGCGGAGTACAACGTGGTGGAGCGCATGACCATCGAGGCCGAGGTCAGGTGCGGCGACGACCGGGTGGCCAAGATGGCCAGCAACGAAGTGGTGATCGACAAGGGGGAGTACTCGCGCGTCATCGACATCGATGCCGAAGTGAACGGCCGTTATCTGAAGCGCTACACGGCCGACGGCCTGATCCTCTCGACCCCTACCGGGTCGACCGCCTATGCCCTGGCGGCCGGCGGTCCTATCGTCGATCCGCATATGGATGCCCTGGTGGTCGTGCCCATCTGTCCCCACACCCTGGCGGCCCGCCCCCTGGTGCTGCCGCCGGAGAGCGAGGTCCACCTCACCGTCCTGAGCAAACACGGGAGCGCGGTTGTGACCTGGGACGGACAGGAACGGCTGCAGGTGGCCAGCGGGGACACGATCCGCGTGCGTCGGGGGGAGCGGCGCAACCGGATGATACGCACCGGTCTGGGGCCCCCCTTCTACCAGGTCCTGCGCGAGAAACTGAAGTGGGGTTTCCGGGAACCGATGGAACGGAGTTGAGAGGACAGGGATGAACGAGGAACGTCGCGAGGACGGAGCGGCCGAGGAACGGAACCCGCGACCCCTGGCCTTCCTGATCGAGGAGGAGGACGGGGAAGGGTCCGAGCCCTCCCCGGCCCCCGACGGGTCCTCCCCCCCCGAGGGCGGGGGCAGCGGCGCCGGGCAGGGTATCACCGGGAACCCGACTCCTCCGGCGGCTCCCGAGGAGCCGACCGCCCCCGGTCCCGATGACGACCCCCAGCAGTGGTACTACGAGCGCGGCAAGTCACTGGCCGAGGGCGCATGCCTCCATGAGGCCGTCGAAGCCTACCGGATGGTGCTGGCCGGTGATCCCTTGCATGTGAAGGCTCGCAACAACCTGGCGCTGGTCTACGATTCCCTCGGTCTGCTCGACCAGGCGCTCGCCGAGATGCGGACCGCACTGGAACTGGATCCCCGCAACGTGGAGGTACGAACTAACCTGGGCGCCCTGCTGGGCGAACACGGACGGTTCGAGGAGGCCGAGAAAGAGTTCCGCCGCGCCCTCGACGTGGTCTCCGAGGACCCCCGCATCCATTTCAACCTGGGGCTGGTACACTTCCGCAAGGGTCTGTACGGTCGGGCCATCCCCGAGTTCGAACGGGCGGTCGGTCTTCAGGCCGACCATCGCGAGGCCACCTACTACCTGGCCCAGAGCTACAACCTCACCGGCGCCTACGAGAAAGCCATCCAGGTCTTCGAACGCCTCATCACCTTCGATCCCGACAACCACCGCGCCCACTGGTATCTCGGGATGCTCCACGACCGGCGCAAGGACCACGAGACCGCCCGCCGGTACTATCAGACCGCCTACCGGCTGCGGCAGCAGGACCCCGACGTCGACTGATGCTCCTGAAATACCTTCTCTTCTTCATCCTGCTGACCGTCGTATGGCGTCTTGTGAGCCGGCGGGTCGTCCGGTCGGGGACCCGGCCCGAGGATCCGACCGTCACCGACGGTCGTCCCCGCTCGAGTCCGCAGCGTCGCCGCGGGGATGTGGACGACGCCGAGTTCGAGATCCTGCCCGAAGAAGGCACCGAACCGGACTGACTCCCCTGCCCGGGTGGCCCCGGGATGGTTGACGGGACCCCCCGGCTATGCTAGACGATACACCTTGGTCCCGGACCTTCCCGGTCCCCCCGATCCTGACAGAACCGAGTGGAGGAGACGATGGAGCCTCGCTGGTTGGAACACTACGAACCCGGTGTGCCCCGTGAGTTCGAGCCCGAGCCGGGCACGCTCAACACCATGTTCCGTAAGACGGTCACCGAACATCCCGAGATGCCGGCGACCCTCTTCTTCGGTCGCTCCTTCAGTTTCGGGGAGATCGGCGAGATGACCGACCGGCTGGCCGCGGTCCTGCACGGCCTGGGCATCGGCAAGGGGGACCGGGTGGCCATCATCCTGCCCAACCTCCCCCAGTACCTGGCGGCCCATTACGCCATCCTGAGGCTGGGGGCCATCGTGGTGCCGAACAATCCCCTCTATACCGACAAGGAGCTGGCCTTCCAGCTCAAGGACGCCGGCGCGCGGGTGGCCATCGTCCTCAACCTGCTGGTACCGAAGATCGAGAGGGTCTGGGAACAGACCGATCTGGAGCACTGCATCGTCTGCAAGGTCAACGACTACCTGCCCGGCATCCTGAAGCTGCTCTACCCGGTCAAAGCCCGCCTGCAGGGGCAGAAGGCCCGGATCCCTGACAACGGCCGCTACTCGATGTTCACCGAACGCATCGCGGCCGCCGACCCGGCGCGGGTCCCGGCCACCGAGGTCCACGCCGAGGACCTGGCCATGCTCCTCTACACCGGGGGGACTACCGGTCGGAGCAAGGGGGCGATGCTGACCCATCGCAACCTCTACGCCAACGTGGTCCAGGTCGCCCACTGGCTGACCGACCTGAAACACGGTGAGGAGGTCATACTGGCTGCGCTCCCCTTCTTCCACTCGTACGGACTGACGACCTGTCTCCACCTCTCCTTCCGCTGTGCCAGCCCGACCGTGCTCATCCCCAAGTTCGACGTCAAACAGGTCCTGAAATCAATCCACGATCACAAGGCCACCATCTTCCCCGGCGTGCCGACCATGTACGTGGCCATCAACACTTTCCCCAAGGTGGAGCGTTACGACCTGAAGAGTGTACGGGCCTGCATCAGTGGGGCGGCCCCGCTCCCCCTCGAGGTCCAGAAGACCTTCGAGGAGATCACCGGCGGGCGTCTGGTCGAGGGCTACGGGCTGAGCGAGGCCAGCCCGGTCTGTGTGGCCAACCCGGTCTACGGCAAGCGCAAGATCGGGCACATCGAGCTCCCCGTCCCGGGGACCGAGGCGGCGGTGGTCGACCCCGAAACCAAGCAGGAACTCGGGATCGGCGAAGTGGGGGAGATGGCGGTGCGGGGTCCCCAGGTCATGCAGGGCTACTGGAACATGCCCAAGGAGTCCGAGGACCAGATCCAGGACGGCTGGCTCTTCACGGGCGACATGGCCGAGGTGGACGAGGAGGGCTTCTTCACCATCGTCGACCGCAAGAAGGACCTGATCATCAGTGGGGGCTACAACATCTACCCCCGGGAGGTCGAAGAGGTCCTCTACGAGCACGCGGCCGTACAGGAGTGCGGCGTGATCGCCATCGCCGACGCCTACAAGGGGGAGAAGGTGAAGGCCTACGTCGTCCTCAAGGAGGGGGCCCGGGCGACCGAAGAAGAACTCATCGAACACTGTCGGCAGGGACTGGCCAATTACAAGGTCCCGGCCCAGATCGCCTTCGCCGAGGAACTCCCCATGAGCCTCATCGGCAAGATCCTGCGCAAGGAGATCCGGGCCATGGAGGAAGCCGGCGCGACCCGGCCGTTGGTCCAGGGATGAGGCCGGGACTTCGACCGCTTGCCCGACGACCTCATGCGGGTCCGACCCTGCGCAAAGGGGACATGAACATGCGACGCCGATCCGACCGCCCGAGTCCGCGCTCCCTGCTGCTGTCCGGCCTGCTGGTCCTGGCCTTGGCCGGTCCGCTCACCGCCCAGGTCCCTGCGGCCGAGTACGCCGCCCGACGGGACGCGCTCACGACCCGGCTGGGGGACGGACTCTACCTCTTCGCGGGGGCGCCCCCCGCGGAGGCCGACTACCTCCCCTGGGATCAGGGGAGCGATTTCCTCTACCTGACCGGCTGGGAAGAGCCGGGGGGGATGCTGGCTCTGATCCGCCGGGACGGATCGACCCGCAGCCTGATCTTCACCCGGGGCGGTTCGGCCACCTCCGCCATCTGGGAGGGAGAGGGGCGGGGAGGACCGACCGCCGGGCTGGAGTTGCGGGACAGCCGCGGCCTGGAGGACTTCCTGGACGAGGTGGCGACCGGGGGCACGGCCCGGGTGATCGCCCCGCGCGGTACGGCGGTCGCCGACGTAGCCGTCGCCCGTCTGGGCGGGCCCGGGGCGGTCGAGCAGGCCGACCCGACCAGCGTCCTGAGCGAATTGCGTGGGCTCAAGTCCCCGGCCGAGATCGGGCTCCTGGTGACGGCCGGTACGATCACCGCGTCCGCTCAACGGGAGGCCTTCCGGGCGGTGGCCCCGAACCGGAATGAGTTCGAGATCCAGGCCCTCATCGAGTACACCTTCCGGCGCAACGGGGCCCGGCGGCCCGGTTTCGCCTCGATCGTGGGGTCGGGGCCCAACAGCACGGTCCTGCACTACAACCGCAACGACCGCTTCATGCAGCCCGGTGAGGTGCTGGTGATGGACGTCGGCGCCTCCTACGAGCACTACACCGCCGACGTGACCCGGACCGTACCGGTGAGCGGGATATTCACTCCCGAACAGCGGGCGGTCTACGAGGTGGTGCTGGCCGCCCACGATGCGGCCGAGGCCGTAGCCCGCCGCCCCGGGGTCTCCTTCCGGGAGGTCTCTCAGATCGCCTCCCAGGTGCTGGCCGAGGGCTGTACCCGGCTTGGGCTGATCGAGGCTCCCGACGCGGTCATCCCCGGTAGCCGGCGCTCGCAACTGAGCCTCTTCTACATGCACGGACTGGGACACGGCATCGGTCTCGAGGTCCATGACAGCATGCCGGCCGAGCTGATCCCCGGGACCTGCTTCACCATCGAGCCGGGGCTCTACATCCGGCCCGACGCCCTGGAACGGATCGGGGAGGGGCCCGGCGCCGAACAGCTCCGCGCCCGGCTGGCCCCGGTGGTGGTCCGTTACGCCGATATCGGGGTCCGGATCGAGGATTGCTACGCGGTCACCGCCGAGGGACTGGTCTGCCTGAGCGACGGGGTGCCGCGCACGGTGGCCGAGGTGGAGGCCATCATGGCCGAGCCGAGCTTCACCGAGTCCTCCCGCGAAGCCGGGCTGGTCGAACACTACCGGATCGTCCAACCCCCTCCGCACTGAACGTCAGGGAGGCCGGACCGACTCTTTCAGCGGTAGGCCTGGATCCCGGTGATCTCATGGCCCACGATCAGGGTATGCATGTCGTGGGTGCCCTCGTAGGTGTAGACAGACTCGATGTTGGCCATGTGCCGCATCACCGGGTACTCGGCCGTGATCCCGTTGGCCCCCAGCGTCTCCCGGGCCAGTCGGGCCGATTCCCGGGCCACCTGGCAGCCGTTCCGCTTCCCCATGCTGACCTGGGCCGCGCTGGCCTGGCCCCGGTCCTTGAGGCGTCCCATCTGCAGGTTGAGGAACTGCGACTTGGTGATCTCCGAGACCATCCAGACCAGACGTTCCTGGACGAGCTGGAACGAGGCGATGGGACGATCGAACTGGATGCGCTCCAGACTGTACTTGAGGGCCGTGTCGTAGCAGGACATGGCCGCCCCGATCGTCCCCCAGGCGATGCCGTAGCGGGCCTGGGTGAGACAGGACAGGGGGGCCCTGAGCCCGTCCGAGCCGGGGAGCAGACGGTCGCCCGGGATCCGGCAGTCCTCCATGATCAGCTCGCTGGTGTCCGAGGCCCGCAGACTGTGCTTGTCCTTCATCGGCTGACCCCGGAAGCCGGGGTCGTCCCGGTGGACCAGGAAGCCCCGGACCCGGCCCTCCAGCTTGGCCCAGACCACCGCCACGTCGGCCAGGCTGCCGTTGGTGATCCACATCTTGGCGCCGTTGAGTACGTAGCCGTCCCCATCGGCCACCGCCCTGGTGATCATCCCCCCGGGATTGGAACCGAAATCGGGTTCGGTCAGCCCGAAACAGCCGATCAGTTCGCCCGCCGCCATCTTCGGCAGATAGTAACGGCGCTGCTCCTCACTGCCGTAGGTGAAGATCGGCCACATCACCAGCGAACCCTGGACACTGACGAAGGAGCGGATCCCCGAGTCGCCCCGTTCCAGTTCCTGACAGATCAGCCCGTAGGCCACATTGCTCGCCCCGGCACAGCCGTATTCCTCGGGCAGGTTCGGGCCCAGCAGGCCCAGCCCGGCCAGTTCGGGGATCAGCTCGGTGGGGAAGCGGTCCTCGGCGTACCACCGCTCGATGTCGGGCACGATCCGGTCCTCGACCCAGTCCCGGACCGTGCTTCGGATCAGGATCTCCTCCTCGGTCAGGAGGGTGTCGATCGCCATGTAATCCACGCCCTGGAAACGCTCCATGCGGTCCCTTCATTCCTGGGTTCGGGGGTGTTCGTCGCGGAGGCGTAAAACTCGCTCTCCGGCCCGGTCGCGTCAACGACTGAAACAAAGCCCTGCCGGACACCGTGACCTCCAGCGGGCGGGATGCTACTATAAGGCCGTCGTCCCCGACCCGGTGGCCGGAGGTTAGAGCATGCGGGTGCCCCACCCAGACGGTCCCCAGGCCGTGACGGTCCCGGTCGCGCTGATGCTCCTGGCCCTGACCTTCCTGGTCCTCGATCCGACGCTTCAGGAGGCCGCACCGTTCCGGCCTCCCAGCGACGCCATGGCCTCCCTCCAGTTCCTGCACGCCCAGCGCGCCTACCCGCGGACCGAGATCCCGGCCGACCGCTACCAGGCAGCCTGGCGGACCGTCCAGCTGCAGCGCGCCCGGCGCCCCCTCCAGCCGGGTCCGATGGGGGGCGGTCGGGCCCAGACGGTCCCCGCCTGGTCGCCACTCGGCCCCCGCAACGTCGGCGGGCGGACCACCGCCCTGGCCGTGAATCCCCTGAATCCCAACGTCCTGCTGGCCGGTGCGGCCAGCGGCGGGCTCTGGCGGAGCGACACGGCCGGGATCGGGGTGAACGCCTGGCATTGCGTGGACACCGGGTTCCCGGTGCTCGGGGTGGGAGCCGTCGCCATCAGTCCGGCCGACACCGGCACGGTCTACATCGGCACCGGTGAGGTCTACCGCCGGGATAGCTCGATCGGCGGGCTCCACATCCGGACCACACGGGGCAGTTACGGCATCGGTATCCTCAAGTCGACCGACGGCGGGCTGACCTGGTCCAAGAGCCTCGACTGGTCCTACCAGCAGCAGCGGGGGGTGCTGGTCCTGCGCATCGACCCCAGCGATCCCGACCGGATCTTCGCCGGCACCTCGCACGGCCTCTGGCGTTCCACCGATGCCGGGGCCAGCTGGGGCAGCGGGCCGGTGCTCGATCGACCCATGGTGGTCGACCTGGCCCTCCATCCCACCGACACCGACACCCTCTACGCCTCCTGCGGCAACCTCGAAGACGGGGCGAACGCCGGCATCTGGCGCTCCTTCGACGGAGGAGAGACCTGGGTCGAACTGGGGGGCGGACTGCCCGGTGACTGGACCGGCAAGACCATGCTGGATATCTACCGGGCCGCCCCCAACGTGATCTACGCCGACGTGGCCAACTGGGACAACGATGTAGAGGGCACCGGGGTGGGGCTCTACCGGAGCACCGACCACGGGGATACCTGGGAGAACCTCTCCGCCGCCTTCGACTACGGTCAGATCGCCACCTACCAGGGCTGGTTCAGCCACTTCGTGGTGGTCCATCCGGCCGACTCCTCGCAGGTGCTGGCGGCCGGGGTGGACGTCTGGAAATCGAATAACGGGGGGCGCACCTTCGACCGGAAGTCGTACTGGTACAAATGGTACTACGGACAGGTCCCGGTCGGCGGTCCGGAGGGGCCGGCCGACTACTCCCACGCCGACCATCACGCCTTCGCCCGGCATCCGAATCTGGACGGCTTCGTCTTCCTGGGCAACGACGGAGGGGTCTTCGCGACCAGCGACTTCGGGGAGCATTTCGCCGGGCGCAACGGCGGCTACCAGTCCACCCAGTTCTACGCCGGATTCAGTACGGCCACGGCGGACTCGGAGCTGGCTCTGGGGGGATTGCAGGACAACTCCACCGTGGTCTACCGGGGGGGGCCGGCCTGGCAGCGCACCCTGGGCGGGGACGGGGGCATGACCGCACTCGATCCCGGTGACCGGGACCGTCTGATCGCTTCCACCCAGTACGGAAGAGTCTACGTTTCCCCCAACGGGGGGGGTGGCTGGATCCGTCTGAACGGCGAGATGGAGAACAGCGAGGACGTCGCCTTCGTGGCCCCGCTGGCCCAGGAGCCGGGCAACCCGGGACGTCTCTACGCCGGCCGCAGCCGGGTATGGCGCAGCGACGACTGGGGGGAGGACTGGAGGGTTCCTGGCGAGGCGCCGCCGCTGGACGGGGATGCGGTGCTGGCCATTGGGGTCTCACCGGTCGACCAGAACATGGTCTGGGCCTCCACGGTACCGGGGAGCCATGCCCGGGCCCAGGTCTTCCTCTCCACCGATCAGGCGCGCTCCTGGACCAACGTCACCGGGAGCCTGCCCGACCGCTATATCGTCGACCTGGTCCCCTCGCCGGTCGATCCGGCGAGGGTCTATGCCACCGTCTCCGGTTTCGGCACCAACCACCTCTGGCGCCGTAGCGGGGGTACGTGGGAACCGATCGGCAGCGGACTGCCCGACGTGCCCACCTCGGCGGTGGCCGTCGATCCCCTCCAGCCTGACCACCTCTACCTGGGCAACGACTTCGGGGTCTGGTTCTCCGCCGACGGCGGGACGACCTGGGAGGCCTTCGACACCGGGATGCCGACCGCCGCCCTGGTCATGGACCTGAGCATCTCGCCCTCCAACCGCTCCCTGCGGGCCGTGACCCACGGAGCGGGGGTCTGGGAACGGCCCCTGGTCAGCACCCTCACCGGTACGGTCGAGATCTCCGAGCAGGTGCGCCTGCTGCAGAACCGGCCCAATCCCTTCAACGGCACCACCCGCATCACCTGGGAACTGCCCGCAACCATGCCGGTACGGCTGGAACTCTTCAACGTGCGCGGTCAACGGCTGGCCGTGCTGGTCGACACCGTGCAGGGACCGGGCTTCCACACCTATACCCTGGGCGACCGCGGACTGGCCTCGGGGATCTATTTCTACCGGCTGGTGGCCGACTCCACGGTGCAGTCCCGCCGGCTGGTGCTCATCCGTTGAACAGGAAGAGGGGCGGTCCCGGCCGGGACCGCCCCTCGTGCTGGAAACCTTCGCTCTGCAGCAGTGCGGCCTAGAGGTCCTGCGGCTGGATCGTCTTGCGGTTGTTGGCCTTCGCGCGCTTGGCCGCTTCCTGCACC
>CAYUVJ010000043.1:0-11102 GCA_964447955.1 uncultured Gemmatimonadota bacterium | reverse complement strand
CTGGAACCAGACGACCCGGGCGGGAACCGGCCAGCCTTCGAGGGCGGCCCGCACGTCCGGGTTTTCGAGGGCGGCCAGGGTGGTCTGACGTTCACCGGCGGTGGTCACGGCCGCACCCCTCCTTCCGACGGGTCGCGGTGGTCGAGTACGGGCAGACGGGTCCCGGCCGGGGTGCCACCGCGTCCAGCAGGAGGCGGAGCGCCTCCTCGCGTTCGACCCAGGGTCGTTTGGGGACGGCCATCGTCTACTCCTCCTCGAGGCCGAGCCGTTCGGCCACCCGTCCGGCCAGCTCCCGGGCGGCCGTCGGGTCGGGAGCCTCCACGATGAGCCGGGCGATAGGTTCGGTGTTGGAGGGGCGCACATGCACCCAGCGGTCGGGCCAGTCGAGCCGCAGCCCGTCACGCCGGTCGGCCTGGGCGTCGGGATAGTGGCCGGCCGCCGCGCTCAGAGCCTCCCGCAGAACCCCTGCCCCGCCGGCCGGCAGGCGCAGCCGCAGTTTCAGCATGGCGTAGGCGGGGATCCGGGCACGCAGGACGGGCAGGTCGCAGGCCTCGACCGCCAGGGCGCTCAGCACCAGGGCGGCCGCGCTCAGGGCGTCGCGGCCCAGGACCACGTCGGGATGGATGACCCCACCGTTCCCCTCCCCGCCGATCACGGCGCCGTGGGCCAGCATCCCCTCCACCACGTTGATCTCCCCCACCGGGGTGCGGACCACCGGGACCCCGGCCTGGGCGGCCACATCGTCCAGCATCCGGGAGGTGGAGAGGTTGGCCGCCACCGGACCCGGCCGGACCTGCAGGACCCGCCGGGCGGCCAGGGCCAGGGTGGCTTCTTCGCCCAGCGGGATCCCGTCGGGTCCCACCAGGGCCAGTCGGTCGCCGTCGGGGTCGAGCGCCAGCCCCAGGTGGGCCCCACTCACGCGGACGCTCTCGCCCAGTGCTCCCAGTGCCTCTGGGAGCGGTTCGGCCGGCCGGGGAAAGGTACCGTCGGGTTCACAGAAGAGCCGTTCGACCTCTACCCCCCAGGCCTCCAGGCTCTCGGGCAACAGTATCGAGCCGGCTCCGCCGCAGCCGTCCACCACCACCCGCAGACCGGCGCCGCCCAGCGCCTCCACCTCCACCCCGGCGGCGGCCGCCACCGCATCGCGGTGCCGCAGCAGGGCCTCCGGGTCCGTGCGCACCGACCCGGACAGCGTGCCGGCGGCCGGCGCTCCGGGTGCCGCCGCCACCGCGGCGATGAGCGCCCGGGAGTCCTCCGGGGTGATGTAGCGTCCGGCCGGGTCCGCGAATTTCAGCCCGTTCCACTCCGCCGGGTTGTGGCTGGCGGTGATCATGATCCCGCCGACGGCCTCCAGCAGGCGGGTGTGGAGCAGCAGGGTCGGGGTGGGGACCACACCCAGGTCGACGACCTCACGCCCGGCGGCCCTCAGGGCGGACACGACGGCGGTGAGCAGGCCCTCCCCACCGGCCCGCGGGTCGCGGGCCACCACCACCGGCCCGGGGCTCAGCCGGGCGGCGAAGGCCGCGGCGTAGCCAGCGGCGACATCCTTGTCGAGCCCGGCTCCGAGCACGCCGCGGACCCCCGAAACGCCGGCCATGAGAGCGGGTCCGGTGGCTTCCATCAGTGGTCTCCTCCTGGCTGATGAAGATCGTTCCGGGGCGCGGTGACGGTCGCCTTCGCCGCGCGCGGTAACATGAAGACGGCGGGCGACCCCAGGGAGCCGCCCGCCGTGCGTCGACTGGAGCCACAGAGCGGACTCGAACCGCTGACCTGCTCATTACGAGTGAGCTGCTCTACCAGCTGAGCTACTGTGGCTTGTCAAAACGACAAAGGCGACCCTTTGGAAAATTAAGGTCGCCTCCATCGGATTGTCAAACAGGCAGCTATCGGAAGACCGCTGCCGAGATGGTGCCGAGGCCCAGAATCGAACTGGGGACACCTGCGTTTTCAGCGCAGTGCTCTACCATCTGAGCTACCTCGGCCGGAAACGACAGACACGATAATGAAAACGGCCGGTCCCGGTCTGGCAAGCGCCTTCGGCAGGGTCAATCGGTCAGGCGTTCGTAGAGGGCCTCATAGCGGGGGAGGACCACCTCGGGGGAGAAGTGGTTGACCACCCGCTGGCGGGCGGCCTGGGCCAGGCGCTGTCGCAGGTCGGGATCACCCAACACCTGGGCCGCCGCCCCGGCTATGGCCAGCGGGTCGCGGGGCCGGATGAGCAGGCCCGAGCGCTCCTTTTCCACGATGAACCTGGTCCCCGGTCCTTCGACCGCCACCACCGGCAGACCGGCCGCCATCGCCTCCAGCAGGGAACGGGCGAAACCTTCCTTTTCGGTAGGGAAGACGAACAGGTCGAGGGCGTTCAGGACCGCCCCGGTGTCTTCCCCGGCCGGCACGATGTCGAGCCAGGGTATCTCTTTGACCCGGGCCCGCAGTCGGGCTTCGAAGACGGGGTCGCGGACCCCCGGGAACGGGATCACCAGCCAGCGGGCGTCCAGGTGGGCGCCGACGGTGGCGGCCGCCTCGACGAAGTAGATCAAACCGTGATGCGGCCGCAGGGGAGCCAGGGTGCCCACCACCGGCTGCAGCGGGTCGACCTCCCAGCCGCGGCGGACCTGGGCGGCCCTGCCGCGCACCTCCTCTCCACTGTAGAGGCTGATATCCACGAAATGACTGAGCAGTTCGACCCGCTCCACCTCCAGCCCCAGCGCCCGGGCCCCCACCAGCTGCAGCAGGGGGGTGGGGGCCGCATAGGCCGAGACGCACCGGCGCAAGTACCGCCAGGGGAACCAGCCGGCCCGACGGCCGGGGGAGAGCCAGCAGGTGAAGACCAGGCGGCCGCAGGGGGGACCGTTCCCCAGCACCCGGGAGAGGGACCAGAGGTCGGGATGGTGACAGGCGTGGACGATATCGGGATGCAGTTCGGTCAGGACCCGGCGCAGCGCACGGGCCGCCCGGGGTGACCACCGGCCGGGCAGCCGGAGTTCCTGCGCCGGCAGCCGGCGGACGGACGCCCTGGCCACGAAGTCGCCTCCGGGGCGACCGATGACCGTCACCTCGTGGTCCCGCCCGCGGAGGGCGTCGGCCAGTTCCAGATGGAGCCGGCCCCCCACCCCCCACTCGCCGGAACCGTTGACCAGGGCCACCCGTGCCATGCTTTGACGCTACCAGCCCGGCCGGCCGGCGGCAAGTCCCCTGCCGGGCCGGGGCCCGGGCCGGTCCGCACCTCCAGCCGGGCGTTCGGCCGCCTCCACCGGCGGAGGGCCAACGGGCGTTATTGACGCCACCGACCGCGCCCTCTACGCTCGGCGGTGCCAGCCTTATCTGTCCGGAGGTCTCTGCTTGGCCCGCTCAAACCGGAACGCGTTCCCAGTCCTCGGTGCCCTGTTGCTGCTGCTGGCCGCCTGCGGTGGCGGCGAGACGGACCGGGTCGGTCGGGTCATCCCCCCTGAACGCCCGATCCTGCGGGTGGCGGTGGGTGAGGACCCGGCCGGGCTCGATCCCACCCGCTACGCCCAGCAGGATGCCTGGCGGGTCGCCCGGCTGCTCTTCGAGGGGCTGACCGTGCTGGGGCCCGATGGGTCCCCAAGGCCCGGCGTGGCCGAAGCCTGGGGGAGCGACGTGGAGGCCCGTCAGTGGATCTTCCACCTGCGCGATGAGGTCCGCTGGAGCGACGGCGAACCGGTGACGGCCGGCGATTTCCGCTACGCCTGGCAGCGCACGCTCGACCCGGCCACCGGGGCTGAGAGCGCCGAGTATCTCTATCCGCTGCGCGGGGCGGCAGCGATCAACCGGGGCGAGCGGGAGCCCGCGACCCTGGGCGTGCGGGTGATCGACGATGCCACCCTGGTGGTGCTCCTGGACGAGGCCGACCCCGACCTTCCGCGGCGGGTCGCCCTCCCCCCCTTCTTCCCGGTCCCCGAGCACATCGTGACCACCGACCCGATCGGGTGGCCGGCCGGCGGCTCCCCGGTCGGCAACGGGCCCTTCACGCTGGTCGCCTGGCGGGCCAACGACCGGCTCGAGACGGTCCGCTCGGAGACCTACTGGGGCCGTGACCGGGTGGCGCTGGAAGGGGTGGTACTCTTCCCGCTGGAGGACCCGGGCACCGTCTTCAACCTCTACCGCAGCGGGACGCTCGACTGGACCACCGCCTTCACCATCCCCAACGACGAAGCCCGGCGCCTGCTCGAAGCCGGCGCCCCCGAGGCGGTCGCCACCGGCGTCTTCCAGGTCTACTACCTGGAGGTCAACACCCGGCGGGTACCCACCGACGACGTGCGGGTGCGCCGGGCACTGGAGCTGAGTCTCCCTCGCGAGGCGGTGGCCGGCTCCATCTTCGGTTTCGGTCAGCGGGCCCAGCGCTCCTTCACCACCCCCGACCTGCCCGACTGGGAACCCCCGGCTCCGCCGGCCGGCGGCCTGGACGAGGCCCGCCGCCTGCTGGCCGAGGCCGGCTACCCGGACGGGGAGGGTCTGGGGGAACTGACCTACCTCTACAACGTCGGGGCCGCCCACGCCGCGGTGGCCGAGTACCTGCAGGGTTTCTGGCAGCGTGAGCTGGGGGTTCATCTGGTGCTGGTCCCGATGGACTTCCCCAGCATGGAGGCCCGGGCGCTCCAGGGGGACTACCACCTCAAGCGGAGCGGCTGGCTGGCCGACCTGCCCGACCCGAGCGCCTTCCTGACCGTCTTCGAGGGGGACAACCCCAACAACCCGACCGGCTGGCACAGCCCGGCCTACGACCGGCTGATGGGCGCCGCCCGCCGCAGTGCCGACCCGGTCGAACGCCGGCGCCTCCTCCAGGAGGCCGAGACGCTGCTGCTGGCCGATGCCCCCATCCTGCCGATCTTTCAGAACGCCACCGTCCAATTGATCAAACCGTACGTGACCGGGATCGTGCCCAACCCGCTGGACGTGGTCGACTGGCGGGAGGTAAGGATCGAGGTCGCCTGGAGGCCCCGGTGACGAGCCTGCGGGTGCTGCTGCTCAAGCTGCCGCCGCTGGGACCCTTCCTGCGGCGCCGGCTGCTGACCGCCCTGCCCACCCTGTTCGCGGTGGTGACCCTGACCTTCGTGCTGGTCCGGCTGGCCCCCGGCGGTCCCTTCGCCGCCGAGCGGGCCGTGCCCGAGGCGGTCCGGGCCAACCTGGAGGCCCGCTACGAACTCGATCGGCCGGTCGCGGTGCAGTACCTGTTCTTCTGGGGCAATGTGCTGACCGGGCGGCTCGGCCCCTCTTTCCAACAGCCCGAACGGAGCGCCCTGGAGGTGCTCGCCGCCGGTCTGCCGGCCAGTCTGCTGGTCGGTCTGGCGGCCCTGTTGATCGCCCTGCTGAACGGGATCGGCGGCGCCAGCCTGGCCGCCCTGCGCCCCCGCGCCTCACCCCTGCTGGGCATCCTGGCCCTGATCGCCCTGGCCCTGCCGGTCTTCGTGCTGGGGCCGGTGCTGGTCCAGGTCTTCGCTCTCGGTCTGGGTTGGCTGCCGGCCGGCCAATGGGGGAGCTTCCCCCACCTGGTCCTGCCCGCCCTGACCCTGGGCATCCCGGTGGGGGGGATGCTCTTCCGGTTCTGGCGCGGGCTCGTCACCGCCCAGCTCGAGTCCCCCGAGTGCCTGGCCGCCCGCGCCCGGGGACTGGGGGAGTGGCGGGTGCTGTGGCGCCACGCCGCCCCCCGCTGTCTGCCCATGACGGTCAACTACCTGGGACCGCTGGCGGCCGGACTGGTCACCGGCAGCGTGGTGGTCGAGCAGGTCTTCGGCATCCCCGGCACCGGCCGGCTCTTCGTGCAGAGCGCCCTGGCCCGGGACTACCCGGTGGTCATCGCCGCCACCCTGCTCTACGCGGTGGCCCTGTTGCTGGTCCACACCCTGGCCGACCTGGCTCAGCTCCAGGTCGACCCCCGCCTGCACAAGGCTCACGCCGACTGGACCGGGGTGGAGCGCCGGCGGCGCCGCGAGCGCCGTGAGACCCTGCTGGCCGAGGCGGCCGAGCGGACCCGCGTCCGGGCGGCGGCGAAAGCGGAGGCGGCCGCCAACAAGGCCGAAGCCGCGCAGAAGAAGGAGGCCCGGCAGCAGAAGGCCGGCGGCCGGAAAGGGCGTCCCTCATGATGCGGCGCTCCTGGCACGCCACCACCCTCGACTTCGTCCTGCTCTTCCTGCTGCTGGGCTGGGCCATCCTGGTGCTGGTGGGGGCCGAGTTCTTCCCGGCCGAACTGGCCGGCGGGGTCCTGCCTGAGGCACTGGCTCCCGGGCCGGGCGGGGCGCTGGGGACCGACACCCTGGGCCGGGCCCTGGGGCCGCGCCTGCTGGAGGGGATGCGCACTACCATGGGGATCGGGATCGGGGCCACGCTGATCGCTTTGATCATCGGCGCGCTCTACGGGGCCCTGGCCGGCCTGGCCGGACCGCGGACCGACGAGGTGATGATGCGCGGGGTGGACGTCGGCCTGGCCCTCCCCTTCCTCTTCCTGGTCATCCTGATGGTGAGCCTGTTCGGGCGCAGCATGGGCCTGCTCTTCCTGGCCCTGGGCCTGCTCTCCTGGATGCCGCTGGCCCGAGTGGTCCGGGCGGGGGTGCGCGACCTGCGCGACGAGGCGTTCCTGGAAGCGGCCCGGATGATGGGGGGGAGCCGGTCCTATGTCCTCTTCCGGCACCTGGTCCCCCAGCTGGGCCCCCCCCTGATGGTCTGGGCCACCCTCACCCTGCCGATGGTCATGATGGAGGAGGCCTTCCTCTCCTTCCTCGGTCTGGGGGTGCCACCGCCGCAGGCCTCGTGGGGGACCCTGGTGGCCGACGGGGTGGCCCGGATGGGGACCGCCCCCTGGATCCTGCTGCTGGCCGGCGGGTCGCTGGGTCTCTGGCTGGTCCTGCTGCACACCGCCGGTGACCGGCTGGCCGCCCGCTACGGGGTCGAGCGCCGGTTCGACACCACCCCCGGCGCCGAGGACCGGACATGAGCGCCCCGCTGCGGCTCAGTGACTTGCGGGTCACCTGGCCGGGGACCGATTTCCGGCTCGAAGTCCCGGAGCTGGAGCTGGCGGCCGGCCGCGTGACCGTGGTGGCCGGTGCCTCCGGTTCGGGCAAGAGTACCCTGGGATATGCCTGGGCCGGACTGCTCCCCTACCTGGGCGCCCGCATCCGCGGCCGGGTGACCTTCGCCGCCGGCGAGGCCGACCTGGGGAGCCGCAAGGAGTGGAAGCCGCTGCGCGGCCGGGCGGTGCGCTGGATCCCCCAGGACCCGGCCCGCGCCTTCACCCCGACCCGCCCCCTGCTCCGGCAGGTGCTGGAGGGCTGTGCGCCCGGTCCGGAGCGTGACGAGCAGCTGGCCCGCCTGTTGAAGGTGCTGGGGCTCCCGGCGGCCGAGGAGCTGCGCCGGCGGGCCCCCTTCGAACTGAGCGGGGGGATGCTCCAGCGGGCGGCCATGGTCAGCGCCTTCCTGCCCGGCCCCGAGCTGGTGGTGGCCGACGAGCCGACCGCCTTCCTCGACCCACCGCGCTCCCTCACCCTGGCCCGCATCGTGACCGCCCTCTCCAAGGCGAGCGGGGCGGCCGTGCTCTGGATCACCCACGACCTGCGGCTGGCCGCCGCGGTGGCCGACCGGGTCATCCTGCTGGAGGAAGGGAAGGTGGCCGCCGACGGGCCCCCCGACCTGATCCTGAATCCGATGGGGGAGAGCCCCAGCGCGCTGGTACGGGCCAGCGCCCGGCTGGCGCTGCCGTTATGAGCCTCGCTCCCGTGCTGCAGCTGGCCGACGCGGTGGTCCGCCCCGGCGGACCCGCGAGCCCGGTCGTCCTCGACCGGCTCTCCCTGCTGCTCAAACCGGGGGAGTCGGTGGTGGTGCTGGGAGAGAGCGGTACCGGCAAGACCACCCTGCTGCGGGCGGTGGCCGGCCTGCTCCCGCTGGAGCAGGGCCGGCGGCTGGTCCCGGACCGGATGGGCTGGATCCCGCAGCACGTGCCGGGCTCCTTCGACCCCCTCTGGCCGGTGCTGCGCTCGGTGGCCGAACCGGGCCGGCTGGCCGGCCTCGAGCGGGGCGAAGCGGTCAAGCGGGCCCGCGACCTGCTCATCGCCCTGCGGCTGGGCAAGACCCAGTGGCGCCTGCGCCCCGGGGCCCTCTCCGGCGGGCAGATCCGCCGGGCGGCCATCGCCCGGGCCCTGGTGGCCGACCCGATGCTGGTGCTGGCCGACGAGCCGACGGCCGGACTCGATCCCGAGGCCGCCCTCAACTTCATCTACCTTTTAAAGGAACGCCTGCAGGCCCGCAACCGGGCGCTGCTCTGGGCCACCCACGACCTGGGGGTGGCCGGCCTGCTGGCCGATCGGGTGGTGGTACTGGAGGGGGGGCGGATCGTGGAGGCGGCCTGGATGCGGCGCTTCGCCGCCGCCCCGCGCTCCAAGGCGGCCCAGCGGCTGATGGGGGCCTGGCTCCCCCTCGAACCCGCGGCCGCCCGCCGTCAGCTCAAGGAGCCCGGCTCGGTCGCCGCCCGCCCCGACGACTTCCCCGACGCCCCGGTGGAGGAGTGAGCGCAGGTATTCAGGGGCCGAGTGCACCGATCGGCACAACTGCGATGCCGTCTTCCCGGACATAGCCGAAGCCCGTTCCCACGACCACGGCCCGGAACGACGGGACTCCGCTTCTTACCGTGTCCACTCGTTCCAGGAGCTTTTTGAGGCTCGATGCCGCTTCCTCGATCTGTCCGGTCCCGAGCTTGACTTCCAACGCTCCCCAGCGGCCGCCCGGTTCCTCCACGATCGCATCGATCTCCAGGCCGGTGTTGTCCCGATAGTGATAGACGGCCGCCCCGGCCGCCTGCGCAAGGACACGCAGATCCCGCACGACCAGGGACTCGAACAGGAGCCCGAGCAGGTTCAGCTCCTTGAGCAGCCGCTCCGGGGTGGCTCGAAGCGCCGCCACGGCCAGGGAAGGATCGGTAAAATGCCGCTTCGGTGCGCTTCGCAGGATCGATCTCGAGCGCAGGTGGGGCGCCCAAGCCGGCAGGTCCTCCACGATCATGAGTCGTTCCAGCGCCGTCAGGTACTCCCGCACCGTGTCATCGTTCAGCGTGCCGTCGGACCCGCCGGCATCCGCCGCCAGGGTGGTGGCCGCCGCGGGGGTCGATACGTTCCGGGCCAGCGATCGCAACATTCGCCCGACCTTTTCGGGATCCCGGTGGATCCCGTCGACCCGCCGGATGTCGACCCGTCGGATCTCTTCGAGGTAGTCCTGTACCGCCTGCTGTGCCTGAGGCGGCGCGTAGTCCAGGAATCCCGGCCAACCCCCAGCGGCGATGCGTTCGACGAGATCGATGAGCGTCAAGCCCGGATCCGGACATCTCGGCGGCTCGCCCTGGATCAGCCGCTGGAGGGACACATTCCCGTTCGCATGCCCGGTCTCGTAGAGCGTCATCGGCCGCATGCGCAGTCGGGCCAGACGTCCGGCACCCGTGTGGCGCGTGACCTCATCGGCCGGAACGGCCGATCCCGTCAGCAGGAACTGGCCGGGGCGGGCCCGGTCATCGATCGCCCGGCGGATATGGTCCCATATGACCGGTGCCGTCTGCCATTCGTCGATGAGGCGCGGCGTATCCCCTTCGAGCACCAGGGCGGGATCGATGGCGACCGCCTGTCGGGCGTTCCGGTCCACATCCAGCAGCACTTCGCTGGCGGCGAACTGCCGGGCGGTGGATGTCTTCCCACAGGCCTTGGGACCTTCGATCACTACGGCGCCCGCCGAAGCCAGGCGTGACGCGAGTTCCCGATCGACGATCCGGGCTCGGTAGTCCATGGTTCACTTCCTCGTGTTCTTTCTTTGAAGTACCGGTTCCCGAAGGGGAAACGGCCCGACAACCGGAACATTATAAGAAAACAGACCGGCATAATGTAACACATGTAACCGGGATTATGTAACTGGAATTGCGGGAATTGCAGGAATTCCATGATGAACGAGACCGTTCGATCGCCGTCGCCTTCCGCACCGACGACTTCCCCGACGCGCCGGTGAAGGAGTGAACTGGCCTGAAGCGATGGATCGGCCAGTATTTCGTTCACCACGAGGTGGGACTCTACGCCAGGGTCTCCTGGTCGGCATCGAGGTCAAGGCTTCACAAACCGTCCGATCGACCGACTTCAAGGGACTGCGTCGGCTCGCCGAACTCATGCCTCAGCGGTTCCACCGAGGGATCGTGCTCTATCTGGGACGGGAACGCATCGACTTCGGTTCCCGTCTGACTGCTCTGCCGATCACCGGTCTCTGGTCCGGTTGAAGGAGCGGCCGCCCGCCGTCAGCTCAAGGAGCCCGGCTCGGTCGCCGCACGCCCCGACGACTTCCCCGACGCCCCGATGGATGAGTGATACCGCGCCAAGTTGATGAACCCCGGCCGGTAGCCCGTTGAAGTGATCAACTAACGGTGATTGTTGATCCTCCCGACTCTCTTGGAACTGCTGGAGCTTCTTACACCACGAGGTGGGACTCTAACTTTCCCTGCTATTCGAAGTGTATATATTTAGTCAAGATGATTCATCTGAATAGTCTGCTAAAACCCAAATACCATACCCATCTTTTCTAAGATCTATTCTCGCAACAAGACCAATCCCAGGTGCCCAGTACTCTCTGAATAGATACTTACCTTCTAATCTGTTTTGTAGGCCACGACCAAAACGAGTTACCGTAAAACAAGGGAATTCACCAGCAGGTACGGTAATCATATTCTCAGATGTATCAATCATCCATCCCCAATGACTGCTCGACCAACCACAGATTTCGACCCGTTGGGAAGGCACTACAATATTTGCTTTATTTCGATTTATACGATGGGCCAGGGCCCACCACTCGTTCGGAACGAGATGAGCATACGTTTCCTCCACGCGAAAGACTATTAAAGGATCAGTAATAATCCAATGCATATTAGGATGTTTTTTGCGTATCGTTAAGTCAACAAGACCCACCGTACTGTTAGCCAAGTAACAGACCGAGAAGTCTGCTTGTCTTGAACCACCAGTCGGAGCAAGTCGATAGACGTGTCCAATAAGTAAGGTCTCACTGTCTCATTTTGAAGTGCTCGGAATTTTTACGGGTTTGAAAATTTTCACATTTTTGCTCGAAATCCA